>CAIMOW010000134.1 GCA_903843235.1 uncultured beta proteobacterium
GACCGCGTGAGTAAAAATGCCTCACTACAAAATGGCGCAAAGATCTTTGTTAACTATTGCTTAAATTGTCATGCTGCTGTGAGCATGCGTTACAACCGCTTGCGTGATATTGGTTTGACAGATCAACAGATCAAAGATAACTTGATTTTGAATGGTGCTAAAGTTGGTGATCTGATGACCATCTCCATGACGCCACAAGAAGGTAAAACATTCTTTGGTAAGAACCCACCAGATTTGTCGGTTGAGGCACGTGCGCGTGGCACAGATTGGCTATACACTTACTTACGCACTTTCTATAAAGATGATGATCGCCCTACAGGCTGGAATAACTTAGTCTTTCCAACCGTAGCTATGCCACATGTTTTATGGCAGCTTCAGGGCGAACGTGCTGCTAAGTTTGAGGAGCATAAAGATCCCCATGATGAAAGTCGCATGGAGAAGGTATTTGTTGGCTTTGAACAGTTAACGCCAGGAACAATGAAGCCCCAAGAGTACGACGACAATATCGCCGACTTAGTTGCTTTCCTATCTTGGATGGCTGAGCCAGTTCAATTAGAGCGTAAGCGTCTTGGCGTTATCGTGCTCTTGTTCTTGGCAATCTTTACTTTGTTGGCTTGGCGTTTGAATAAAGCCTACTGGAAAGATATTCACTAAGATTTGAATGGGGTTTAAGTACCCCATTTGCTGTACGTTTGTTGTTTTGAAGTAGAAATTTAAGGAAATAAATTTATGATGGTGTTGTACTCGGGTACTAATTGCCCATTCTCGCAACGCTGCCGTCTCGTGCTTTTTGAAAAAGGCATGGACTTTGAGATCCGTGATGTGGACTTGTTTAACAAGCCAGAAGACATCTCGGTGATGAACCCTTATGGCCAAGTACCAATCTTGGTTGAGCGCGACTTAATTTTGTATGAGTCAAACATCATTAATGAATATATTGATGAGCGTTTTCCTCATCCACAGTTGATGCCGCCGGATCCTGTCGCACGCGCACGTGCACGACTCTTCCTCTTCAACTTTGAGAAAGAGTTGTTTGTTCACGTTTCTGCATTAGAGAATGAAAAAGGCAAAGCAGCTGAGAAGACTCATGAAAAGGCTCGTTTAGCTATTCGTGATCGCTTAACTCAACTCGCCCCCATTTTTGTGAAAAACAAATACATGTTGGGCGAAGAGTTTTCAATGTTGGACGTAGCCATTGCTCCATTGTTATGGCGCCTTGAGCATTACGGCATAGACCTCTCACGCAATGCGGCACCTTTGCTGAAGTATGCAGAGCGTATTTTTAGCAGACCTGCCTACATCGAGGCTTTGACGCCTTCAGAGAAAGTAATGCGCCGCTAAGCGGTTCATTATCTAGGTGGCATGATTTCAAGCATGTCTGACATTCCAAGTAACAAACCCTACTTAATCCGAGCACTACACCAGTGGTGCTCGGATAATGGTTTTACGCCCTTTATGGCTGTATTTGTTGACTCAACAGTAGAAGTCCCAATGGAGTTTATTAAGAATGATGAGATCGTTCTTAATCTATCTTCAGAAGCATGTCATCAGTTGCAAATTGAGAATGACTACATTAGTTTTCAGGCGAGATTTGGTGGCGTGCCTAGAAAAATATTAGTTCCGGTTACCCATGTTTTGGCTATTTATGCGAGAGAGAATGGGCAAGGTATGTCTTTCCCATTTGACTCAACTGAAATTAAGGATTTAACTCCTAAAAAAGCTGAGACTTCAGAAATCAAGAGTACAAAGCCATCTTTCTTAAAGATTGTGAAATAGGTTAAAATATTGACGTTGCCCCTTTAGCTCATCTGGTAGAGCAACTGATTTGTAATCAGTAGGTGGTCTGTTCGAGTCGGACAAGGGGCACCAAAATTCTAAAATGCCTCACATAGTGGGGCATTTTGCTACGAGGATCAAGAATGCAAGACCAAGATCAAATTGTGCTAGAGGCAAATAAGCTAACCTGCACTTGGTTTAGGTCATACGGCATTATTCCGCATCTGGCAGAGATGGTCAGTGCAAAAAATATTTTAGAAATTGGTGTTGCATACGGATATCACGCTGATTTCATTTGTACCGCTTTGCCCACCATTACTTATGTAGGCGTAGATCCATACCAGGCGAATTACGATCCAAATGATTTTTTTTGCAATGACGTCCAAAAGCTTTTTGGTGCGGAAGATACGCAAAATGCAATGGATCGCTTATTCAAGGCTGTATCTACGAATCTACAGAAGTTTCAGGGTAGAGCCAGATTGATCCGAGAAAAATCTTGGATTGCTGCAGATCAGTTTGAGGATGGAGGCTTTGATCTTGTTTATATTGATGGCGATCATACCTATGAGGGTGTTGTGAAAGATCTTGCTGCTTGGTACCCAAAAGTTAAAAAAGGTGGAATTATTTGTGGCGACGATATTGGCTGGTCTGGGGTTAGAAAAGCTGTAGATGAGTTTTTTATAAAGCGTAAACGGGAATATCAAGTCATTTCAAAAAATGGATTTGAAAAAATGCCCGCCTTTTATTTCATTGTTGATTAATTTGAGGTGAAAATGTCTCGTGGAATAATTTCAATTTACTGGGGCGATGAATCTAAGCTGCCTATTGAGCGTCTAAAGGCTTCCGTTAAGAAGTTTCACCCTGAACTTCCTCATGAAATTATTAAAGTTGAGGCCCCTGGAGGCGATCCAAGTAGTCTAAATCAAAAAGCGGGAATGCTTGATTTATCGCCATTCGATGAAACTCTGTTTTTAGATCTTGATACGGTAGTGTTGGATAATCTTGACTTTGGGTTTCAAAAGGCAGTTGCTTTTGGAATGGCTATTGCAATTTGTGAGGCGCCCTGGGGTAGGCGTTATCCAAAAATCTTTACTGGCGATGAAATAGAATACAACACAGGCGTTATCTTCTTTACAAAGAAGGCCAAGCCCGTGTTTGATAAATGGAAAGAATTGGCTAAAACGGTCGATTCCGCAATTGTTGCCGTTGGAGATCAGGGTGTTTATACGATGCCGGCAAACGATCAAGGTTCCTTTGCTTTGGCAATTGAGGAAACAGGTTTTAATCCATTTGTTTTGTCATTGAATTGGAATTTTAGGCCGATGTGGCACCGTAGTTTCTTTGGCCCCATCAAAATTTGGCATGATTACTCTGACCCACCGCCTTTCTTTGAGGAATTGAACTCGTATTACTCCAATAAGGATTCCATCATTCAATACCATCAGGGATGATTATTTAAGTGACAAATTTACAAATCATTGGTTCACCCGATTCCCTGAATGGAGCATTGGAAACCTGGTTCGTCCAAAATAATCTTTTTAATGGAGCGCCCTATAGTCTGGGGGTGAATCCAACACTTCTTAGTGAATCGCCAGCGGTGTATTTGGAGTGGAGTCAAATTAATATTGATCTTATCCACCATCTTAAATCTCTTGGAAAGAAGGTAGTTCTTTATCACATGGGCGGTGAAAGACTTGATAAAGATATCTCGGCGTATTCAGAATGTGACTTAGTGGTGCGAAATTACTATTTTCCTAGTATCGTCAACTCAAATTATCTTGGCGGCAAAGTAATCTGGGCTCCTAATGGCTTTAGAACGGGTGTTGGCCCACGTAATAAAGATTCACTCAAGAGGGCTTCACAGCGCCAATCTCTTTCTGCATTTTTGGGCTGGATTAATAATGTTGCTTCTTACAATAACGAGAGGGCAAGTTTTGCTGGACCTGCCGCTGCTTCTGGTGATAATTTATATGTAATGCCTTCCACTGGTTTTGCAGGCGGCTATAACGTGGGTTTGTACTCAGCAATCATGGAGGATAGTATCTTTGCTCCATGCCCTTCAGGGAATAATCCTGAAACGATTCGTCTCTATGACGCATTGGAATTGGGCTGCATTCCCATCTCACTTTCTCATGAATTTCTGCTTTCTAAGGATGCACTAGCATTTATTGGCCCAGTTCCATTTCCAATCCTTGGCTCTTGGGCTGAATTACCTCCATTTTTGGAGAGCATGAAGGCTAAGGCTCTATCGAGCCCCAATGAGATATTGGAGCTTCAGCAACGCTGTATCAATTGGTGGTCTGACTTTAAGATTGCAATGCAGAAAAAAATCTCTGATCGAATTGCAGCTCTGTAAGTCTATTTAGATAGATTTACATTTTTTGTTTCTGGAAGATACAGTAGTGAGATAAGTCCTGCCGCTCCAAGAAAGAGCGTTGGATACCAGAGTCCAGCAAGTGAGTCGCCCCAAACTTGATTTAGCCAAGTAATAATCAACGGTAGTAATCCACCGATCCATCCAGCCGCAAGGTTATGGGGCAATGTTGCAGCACTATTTCTATTCTTTGCTGGAAAGAGTTCTGCAAGAAAAGCCGTTTGTGGGCCCACTACAAGTGCAAGCGCTAGAGATAGTGCAATCAATATCAATAGGATTGCAAAGAAATAATCTTGTGTATTTGCTTGTATAAATTGCGCACCTAAAATTTCTAGTGCTAAGTATGCGGGTTTAATAAAGATCGTTCCAAGCAAAAGTCCGCTAATGATTACTGGCTTGCGTCCGATTTTGTCCGATAGCCAACCCGCAAATATCGTGAGTGGGAATAGGGCAACCGTTGTATAGATGCTAAGTTGATCAACCAATTCTGGAGGGAGCTTAACTGTTGTTTTGAGAAAGATTGCTGTGTAGACCTGCACACAGAAGAATAAAATAGCCCCGCTTGAAGAGACGCAGAAAAATAGCAAGAACATCCTTTTGCGTATTTCTGAATCTTTAAAGTTATTGATCAACTGTGAATTTGTTTTTTGGTTCTGATTCAATTCTGCGAAGACAGGCGTCTCCTCTAATGCCCTGCGCACCTGAAATGCAATCAACAAAAGTAGAAGCGAAACCCAAAATGGTACCCTCCACCCCCAGGTCTGAAACTCTTCCGACGTTAACCAGTGTTGCAGGAGGGCAATCTGCAAGGTTGAGGCCAAAATTCCAAGAGGCCCCATGAGTTGCAGAAAGCTCGTTTTAAATCCACGATTTGTATCGCCTGCATGCTCCGTTAGGTAAACGGCGCTTCCGCCAATCTCACCCCCAGCAGATAGTCCTTGTAGTAACCTGAGGCTAACGAGCAAGATTGGCGCCCAGATGCCAATCTGTTGATAGGTGGGTAAAAAGCCAACGCCCACAGTGGCAATTCCCATGAGAGTAATGGTGATCATGAATACGGGCTTACGCCCGATACGATCACCTATAGAGCCGAAAAGTGCAGCCCCAATGGGCCTCACCACCATTCCAGCGCCAAAAGTCGCTAGGCTTGCTAATAGGCCTGAAGTTGGGTCATTTGATGGGAAGAAGAGCGGTCCAAAAACCACCGCTAAGGTGGCAAACGTCAGAAAGTCATACCACTCCAAAAAGGCGCCAAAGCAGGCGGCAATGGCTACTTTTTGATAGGAATGTGCCTTTTTTGTTTTATCTAAGTAATTGATAGTATTAAATATTATGTAATTGTAAGAAAAATATATTGCATAGCAGCAAAAAGTTCTTGATTTGTCATATTGCTTCAGTTACAGTTTCATGGTGCAGTGCAATATTTAAGGTCTTTGATATTTCCCGATCTTTAAATCGTGCGCTTAATTGACTAGTTGTACCACTTAATTACTGGAGAAATATATGAACCAAGATCAAATCACCGCTAAATTGTCCCAAATTAACAGCAAAGGCTTTGAAGCTTCATTTTCTTTGAGCGAAGCTGCTTTAGAAAATGCTCAAAAATTGGCTGAGCTGAACTACGCGGCCTCTAAAGATGCTTTGGTAAATGCTCAAGACGGCATTCAACAAGTATTGACAGCTAAAGATCCAAAGCAAGTTACTGAGATCCTTAGTGCCGATGCATTCCAAGCTGCAGGTAGCCAAGCTGCTGCTTACCAAAAGAAAGTTACTAAAGTATTACGCGATGGCAGCAAAGAATTTGCAAATGTAGTTGAGTCAAGTATTGACCAGTTGCAAGATGGCTTTCAGGATTGGATCAACACTGTAGTTGCTAACGCACCTGCTGGTTCTGACGCATTTATTTCTTCGTTTAAAACTGCCTACGGTAGCGCATTGCAAGGTTTCGAACAGTTCCGCGCTGCTAGCAAAGAAGCATTTGCAACTGCAGAAAAAACTGCTGACCAAGCAGTCGATGCAGTTCAAGGTCAAATTGCCCAAGTTAAAAAGGCTGCAACCCCAGCTTCACGTGGTCGTAAAGCTGCTTAATTTTTAGATTCAAGTATTACGTATTAGAAACCCCGCTACGGCGGGGTTTTGCTTTGCTACTTACAGAAGAATATTGATTGTGAAAATTTAATCCGTCTCTGAGTCTGCTGAATCCAGCAGAGGAGCAGAAATATTTTTACTAGGCTTAACGCCAAGCTCACGAACTTTTTCAGCAGTACGAATCAGATTACCTTTACCAGACTTGAGTTTATTAAAGGCATCGTGATAGCTAGTTTGCGCCTGATCTAAACGTTGGCCGAGCTTTTCTAGGTCTTCTACAAAGCCAACAAACTTATCGTAAAGCGTGCCGCATTGCTTTGCGATTTCTAGAGCATTGCGATTTTGATGGTCTTGTCTCCACAGGTGTGCAACGGTTCGGAGTGTTGCCATCAGCGTACTCGGGCATACCAGCACAATATTCTTTGCGAGGGCTTCTTGATACAGATTGGGGGCAGTTTTTAATGCCAATAAGAATGCAGGCTCAATCGGCACAAACATCAGCACAAAGTCTACAGAGCCAATCCCATAGAGGGAGCTATAGTTTTTTCCTGAAAGTCCTTGAATATGTTGGCGCAGAGATTGGATATGGGCAGCCAACTCTTGTTCAGCAACGATGGGGTCTGTGGTCTCTGCATGTCTTGCATAGGCAGTAATAGAGACTTTGCTATCAACTACCAAGCTTCTTCCCTCGGGAAGCTTCACGACAACGTCTGGTTGAAGTCTAGAGCCATCAGTCTGAGTATGACTATCTTGCACGAGATACTCTTCACCCTTGCGTAGCCCAGAAGATTCTAAGATGGATTCAAGTACGAGCTCACCCCAATTGCCTTGGACCTTAGAATCACCTTTTAAGGCTTGGGTGAGTGAGCGTGTCTCATCAGACATGCGTAAGTTGAGATTGGCAAGGCGCTCAATTTCACTTTTCAGTGCAAAGCGCTCACGGGCTTCATTGCCATATGAGCTGCTAACTTGTTCTTTGAATTCAGTAAGCTTTGTTTGTAGTGGCTTAAGTAAAGCATCTAAGCTGGCAGCATTTTGCTCTGTGAAGCGTTTGGACTTATCTTCCAAAATTTCATTGGCCAAATTTTTAAACTGGCTGGTGAGTGCTTCTTTAGCTTCATTCAAAGACTCAATCCGACCAAGCCCTTGTTTACGCTCTGAATCGAGCTCAGCCTCGAGGCGAATAGCATTTTGTAGCGCTTGATCGCGCTCAGCACGCAAACTAATGCTCAAGGTTGATTCTGATTGAGTCTGTTGCTCGCTACGAGTTAAGGCAGCTCTTAAATTCAGAACATAGACCAAAAGGCCTACGCATATTGCAAATGGTAGGCCTGAAAGTAAGAGAGTGCTTAGATCAAATGTCACAGATGTCCGCTTTGCTGTGAAATAAAGATAAGCTTAAGACTTCACTAATTTCTGTAATTCACCAGTTTGAAACATTTCAGTCATGATGTCTGATCCGCCGACGAATTCGCCATTAATATAAAGCTGAGGAATCGTAGGCCAATTTGCAAATTGCTTAATACCTTGGCGAATACCTTCATCGTCAAACACATTGACGGTGTGAAGGTCTTCTACGCCAGCAGCTTTGAGGATGTTGATAGCATTGCCGGAAAAGCCGCACTGAGGAAACTGGGCCGTCCCCTTCATGAATAAAACCACGGGGTGGCTGGAAACGATTTCTTTAATTTTTGCTTGAGAATCCATAAATATCTTTCTTGGGAGATGGCATTAATTGGTGGATTTGATTAACGGCCTTGATGAATCAAGTTGATCAATTCCAGTATTCCTAGATTTTAAGACTTTCAGTGGAAAAGGGTTATTAGGGCGCCAACTTTCTTCCTGATACTGCTCGGGAGTGGCCAGCCAAATCTTGATGAACCTGAATATCTTGGAGATTAGCCCTTTTCATTAAATGGACAGTGGCGTCTGACTGGTCAAAGCCATGCTCTACCGTAATCAAGCCGCCTGGCTTGAGGTGATGCTCTGCTTGTGAAATGATTGCCTCCAAGCAGGATAGGCCACTACCGCCATCGGTGAGGGCTGAGGCAGGCTCGAAGCGTAAGTCTCCCTCGGTCAGATGTCGATCACCCGCTGCAATATAAGGGGGGTTGCTGATGATGACATCGAACTGAGTGCTGAGATATTCATCTTCTAAGGCACCATACCAGTCGCCTTCAGAAAATTGCACTCGATCCACGAGACCAAGTTGCTTGGCATTCATTTTGGCGATGGCTAGAGCCTCAGGAGATTGATCCGTCGCCGTGACTAGGGCTTGTGGTGCTGAATGGGCTATGGCCAGGGCAATCGCCCCAGAGCCGGTTCCTAGATCGAGGATAGTTGCTGGCCGATTGAGTTTTTGTATCTCACGCAAAGCAACCTCAACCAGAATCTCTGTTTCAGGCCGGGGAATTAAAACGCCAGGGGCAACGTAAAGATCGATTTCATGAAAGCCCCGCTTGCCAACAAGATAGGCAATGGGCTCCCCAGACAATCTTTTTGACTCTAGGTTTCGCCATTGTTCGAGGGCTTCAGGGCTTAACTCCATCTCGTCACGAGAGAGCAGCGCTGAACGCGGTAGCTGATAGTGCTTGTCTATAACAAAAGCCAATAGAATTTTTGCTTCGTTTTGTGGAAGTGCGCTATCACTCAATAAGGAGCGCAAAGAGGTATTTGTGCTCATAGCGGATGAGCTTAGTTATCGCCTAAAGCAGCAAGCAAATCAGCCTGATGTTCAGAGGCTAGGGCATTGCAAAGATCATCCAGATCGCCATCCATCATGGCATCAATCTTATACAGCGTTAGATTGATCCGGTGATCGGTAATACGACCCTGAGGAAAGTTATATGTACGAATGCGATCACTTCGATCACCAGAGCCAACCAGGGATTTTCTGGTCTGCGCTTCCAGTTGATGCTTTTCGCGCTCACGGGCATCCATGATGCGCGATACCAAAACCTTCATTGCTTGATCTTTATTGCGGTGCTGACTGCGATCATCTTGGCACTCCACAACAGTGCCAGTAGGCAAATGGGTGATACGAACTGCGGAATCCGTTTTATTAATGTGCTGACCACCTGCGCCAGATGCACGGAAGGTATCTATGCGTAACTCGGCAGGATTAATTTTGACTGCCTCTAGCTCATCTGCTTCAGGCATTACTGCAACTGTGCACGCAGAAGTATGGATGCGCCCTTGGGTTTCCGTTTGGGGAACGCGTTGGACACGGTGGCCACCGGATTCAAATTTCAGGCGTGAGTAGAC
>CAIMOW010000135.1 GCA_903843235.1 uncultured beta proteobacterium
CAAGAAGCCTAAGGTAGCACCTGTTTGCTCGGCAATGAACTGCGCTAATACATGTAAGTCTGTTGCATGAGGATGGGCAATCGCAGCAGAACCCAGCAATACCGCTGTTGTCGTCCCAGAAATCAAGCTATCAGCAACTGACTGAGCTGCATTAGAGATCGGCAAGTTAAAGGTACCTTCTGGAGCCAAAACCGATTTGGCTTTAGCAACCGCTATCGCAACTTCACTCAAGGCATTTAACCAAGCACTTGGTGTCGCTGTAATACTTGCAGCGGTTTGAATTAACCAATCATCGCCACCCGCATCGATACGATGCACCACTAAACCACGCTTAGTCGCTGTACGTAATCGCGCTGCGATCACTGGCTGGTCTTTGCGTAAGAAGCTACCAATCACCAAAGCACGATCAAGCTCGCTTAATTTAGCCACTGTCATACCGAGCCATGGGGTTACGGGTGCACCCTTCACATCCGTTTGACGTAAACGGCTTTCAACTTGGTTTGAACCCAAGCCACGAATCATTTTCTGAAGAAGATAAAGCTCTTCAGTGCTGGAGATGGGATGCGCTAAAGCTGCTACTGCTTCAGGATCACCTTCAGCAGAAATGGTTTTAAGTGAACGTGCCACGTAATCTAAGGCAGATTCCCAATCTGTTTCTAACCACTGGCCGCCCTGCTTCACCATTGGTGTAGTTACGCGATCTGTACTATTTAAACCTTCATACGCAAAACGGTCACGGTCACTAATCCAGCACTCATTGATGGCTTCGTTTTCTAGAGCAACTACACGCATGACTTTGTTTGCTTTAGTTTGAACGGTAGTGTTGCTACCCAAACTATCGTGTGGGCTTACTGAACGCTTACGACCCAATTCCCAAGTACGGGCTGCATAGCGGAATGGCTTGCTGGTCAATGCGCCTACTGGGCACAAATCAATCATGTTTCCAGAAAGCTCTGAATCAATGGTCTGACCAAGGAAGGTGGTGATTTCTGAATGCTCACCACGATTAACCATGCCCAACTCCATCACTCCAGCCACTTCTTGGCCAAAACGTACACACCGAGTGCAGTGAATACAACGTGACATCTCTTGCATCGAGATGAGCGGTCCAACATTCTTATGAAAGACAACGCGCTTCTCTTCGTCGTAGCGAGATTCAGATTTACCGTAACCCACTGCTAAGTCTTGCAACTGGCACTCACCACCTTGGTCGCAAATTGGGCAATCTAATGGATGGTTGATCAACAAGAACTCCATCACGGAGCGCTGCGCTTCTACTGCTTTAGCAGAATGCGTAAAGACCTTCATGCCTTGTGTTACTGGCGTTGCACAAGCAGGCAATGGCTTCGGAGCCTTCTCTACTTCTACCAAACACATCCGGCAGTTAGCAGCGATAGATAATTTCTTGTGATAGCAGAAGTGAGGGATATAGCTGCCGAGCTTAGCCGCGGCGTGCATCACCGTCGAACCTTGCGGAACATCTACTGACTTGCCATCTAATTCGATTTCAACCATGCTCACTTTATGAAGTCCCGTGTTCAATAACTTTTATAAAGGTTGCGCAGAATCTAAGCAGCGCTTATGTTCTACGTGATACGCAAACTCATCCATATAATGCTTCAACATGCCACGAACAGGCATAGCAGCTGCATCACCCAAGGCACAAATCGTACGACCCTGAATATTTGCCGCTACATCGTTGAGTAAATCTAAATCTTCCGGACGGCCTTGGCCATGTTCAATACGGTGAACGATGCGCCATAACCAACCAGTGCCTTCACGACATGGGGTGCACTGACCGCATGACTCTTCATGATAAAAATATGACAAACGCTCTAAGGCCCGAACCATACAACGAGTCTCGTTCATCACAATGACCGCGCCAGAACCCAACATCGAGCCCGCTTTAGCAATACTGTCGTAGTCCATGGTGAGATCCATCATCTGCGCACCAGGAACTACTGGAGCAGAAGATCCACCAGGAATAACCGCTTTAATCGCCTTGCCATCGCGCATACCGCCAGCCAACTTCAAGAGTTCAGCAAATGGTGTGCCCAAAGGAATCTCATAGTTACCTGGATACATGACGTCGCCAGATACAGAGAAAATCTTGGTACCGCCGTTATTGGGTTTGCCAAGCTCTAAATACGCTTGACCACCAATGGCCATGATGAATGGCACAGCTGCAAATGTTTCAGTATTGTTAATCGTTGTTGGCTTGCCATACAAACCAAAGCTTGCTGGAAAAGGTGGTTTAAAGCGGGGCTGACCCTTCTTACCTTCAAGCGATTCCAACAAAGCAGTTTCTTCACCACAGATGTATGCACCCCAACCTGGAGATGCATGCAATTGGAAGTTGAAGTCAGTGCCTAGAATCTTATTGCCCAAATAACCAGCAGCCCGGGCCTCTTCTAGAGCCTCTTCGAAACGAGAATAGGTTTCCCAGATTTCGCCATGAATATAGTTATAACCAGTGCCAATACCCATGGTGTATGCACCAATGATCATGCCTTCGATCAACGCATGTGGGTTGTAACGCATGATGTCGCGGTCTTTAAAAGTCCCCGGTTCACCTTCGTCACTATTGCAGACTAAATATTTTTCACCTGGAAATTGACGGGGCATAAAGCTCCACTTCAATCCCGTTGGGAAGCCAGCGCCTCCACGACCACGCAATGAAGAAGATTTTAACTCGGCGATGATGGCATCAGGAGCCACTTTGTCACTGATAATGCGGCGGAGCTGTTGATATCCACCACGGCTTTCGTAATCTTTTAAACGCCAGTTCTCACCGTTTAAGCCAGCCAGAATTAAAGGCTTGATATGACGATCGTGCAAGCTGGTCATGACGCTTTCCCTTCTGCACGGCACTCATTTAAAAGTGCATCAATCTTTTCTTTGCTCATGAAGCTACACATGCGCTTGTCATTGACCAACATCACAGGCGAATCACCGCAGGCGCCCATACACTCGCCCTCTCTTAGGGTAAATGTGCCACAGGGAGTTGTTTCATTAAAGCCAATACCGAGTGTTTCTTTGAGATAAGTTGCAGTTGTTTCACCATGTGTTAACTGACACGGCAAGTTTGTACAAATCACTAATTTGTACTTACCAATAGGCGTGGTGTTGTACATGTTGTAGAAGGTTGCTACTTCGTCAACAGCAATCGTTGGCATGCCCAAGATGCTTGCAACAGTCTCGATCACTTCTGGAGAAACCCAACCTACTTCAGATTGCGCAGCGATCAGAGAGGCCATGACTGCAGATTGCTTTTGCTCTGGGGGATATTTCGCGACATTGCGCGCAATGTCTGCGAGCGTTTTGTCGGATAGTTGAAGGGTTGTTGTCATTAAATAATCCTTGGCGCGCTATTAGCGGTCAATCTCCCCGAACACGATATCCTGGGTTCCAATAATGGTTACAGCATCAGCCAACATGTGGCCACGCGCCATCTCATCCATTGCGGAAAGGTGCACAAATCCTGGAGCACGAATCTTCATGCGATATGGCTTATTAGCACCATCAGAAATCAGGTAAATACCGAACTCGCCTTTTGGGTGCTCAACAGCTGAGTAAGCCTCGCCATCAGGAACGTGCATACCTTCAGTAAAGAGTTTGAAGTGATGAATCAACTCCTCCATGTTGGTTTTCATATCCACGCGTTTTGGTGGGGATACTTTATGGTTATCACTCATCACCGGACCATCATTTGCTTTCAACCAAGCAACGCACTGCTTGATGATGCGGTTAGATTGACGCATTTCCTCCATGCGAATTAAATAACGATCATAAGAATCGCCATTCACACCCACTGGAATGTCAAACTCGAGTTTGTCGTAAGTTTCGTATGGTTGCTTTCTGCGCAAATCCCACTCGATACCTGAGCCACGCAACATTGGGCCAGTAAAGCCAAGTTGCAATGCGCGCTCTGGGGATACAACGCCAATACCTACCAAACGTTGCTTCCAAATGCGGTTATCCGTCAAGAGATTGCAGTACTCATCTACGTTGCCATCAAAACGCTTGGAAAAATCTTCAATGAAATCGAGCAAGGTGCCGCTACGGTTTTCATTTAAACGCTTAAGAGTTGGGGCGCTACGAATCTTAGACTTAGCGTACTGGGGCATTTGATCTGGCAAATCACGGTATACGCCACCTGGACGATAGTAGGCGGCATGCATACGAGCACCAGACACGGCTTCGTACATATCGAAAATATCTTCGCGTTCACGGAAGGCATACAAGAAGACCGCCATCGCGCCAACGTCAAGACCATGCGCGCCAATCCACAAGAGGTGATTGAGCAAACGCGTTAACTCATCAAACATCACGCGAATGTATTGCGCGCGCAAAGGCACCTCTACCTGCAATAACTTTTCAATAGCCAACACATAAGCGTGCTCGTTGGACATCATCGAGACGTAATCCAAACGATCCATGTATGGAACGTTCTGAATCCAAGTGCGAGTCTCTGCTAATTTTTCTGTCGCGCGATGCAATAAACCAATATGGGGATCAGCACGCTGAATCACTTCACCATCGAGCTCAAGCACCATGCGTAATACGCCGTGTGCAGCAGGATGCTGAGGACCGAAATTGAGGGTGTAGTTCTTAATATCTGCCATGGCTTATACCGGATCTCCGTACTGCTCTTCCCTAATGACGCGTGGCGTAATTTCGCGCGCTTCAATGGTTACAGGTTGGTATACAACGCGCTTGAGCTCTGGGTCGTAAATCATTTCGACATTGCCAGAGATTGGGAAATCTTTTCTAAATGGGTGGCCAACAAAGCCATAGTCAGTCAAGATGCGACGTAAGTCATCATGACCTTCAAACAAGATGCCATAAAGGTCAAAGGCTTCGCGCTCAAACCAGTTAGCACTATTCCAAATAGAAGTCACAGAAGCAACTACAGGATAGCTATCATCTGGTGCAAACACACGCACACGCAAACGCCAGTTATGGGCGATTGACAATAAATGGGATACTACAGCGAAACGTTGACCAGTCCATGCACCATCACGGAAACCTTGATAATCGACACCACACAAATCAATCAGTTGCTCAAAAGCTAAAGCGGGATCGTCGCGCAAAAGCAATGCAGATTTGTAATAAGTATCGGCATTGAGCGTAACAGTTACCTCACCCAAGGCAATTTCAATAGAGTGGACGCGCTTACCTAAGACGCGCTCAAGGTTTGCTGCAAGTTGATTTAAGCGATCTGACATCTCAAGCCTTCCGCGCAATGGTGCTAGTGCGAGCGATCTTTGATTGCAACTGAATAATGCCGTAGATCAACGCTTCTGCAGTTGGAGGGCAGCCAGGAACATAAATATCCACTGGCACGATGCGGTCGCAACCGCGAACTACTGAATACGAGTTATGGTAATAACCACCGCCATTGGCACAGGAGCCCATGGAGATTACCCAACGTGGCTCAGGCATCTGGTCATACACCTTACGCAGCGCTGGGGCCATCTTATTAGTCAATGTACCAGCCACAATCATGAGGTCAGATTGACGTGGGGATGGACGAAATACCACACCAAAACGATCTAAGTCATAACGAGACGCGCCAGCGTGCATCATCTCTACCGCACAGCAAGCCAGACCAAAGGTCATCGGCCACAAAGATCCATTACGGGTCCAGTTAATCACCTGGTCCGCAGTAGTGGTAATAAATCCTTCTTTAAGAACGCCTTCTAATGCCATATCTATCACTCCCAGTCGAGAGCGCCCTTTTTCCAGATATACACAAATCCTACAATGAATTCCAAAAGGAAAATCACCATAGAGGCGTAACCAAACCAACCAATATCACGAAGAGCGACACCCCATGGGAATAGGAATGCTGTTTCTAGGTCAAACAGGATGAAGAGAATGGCAATTAAATAATAGCGCACGTCGAACTTCATGCGCGCATCTTCAAAAGCTTCAAAACCGCACTCATATGGAGAGAGTTTTTCAGCATCTGGCCGCGAAGGAGCCAAAATTTTTCCGAGGAACATGGGGACTAATCCAACCCCAATACCTACGAGGATAAAAAGCAAAACAGGAAAGTAATTAGCGAGATTCAAAATAGTCCTGTGTTAATTGTCTGAAGCGCATTATGAATAAATCAGATTATCAATGATTCCTATAGTTCACAAATTGATCTAAAACAAATTACAACTCATTACTACTCAAATTACTACTTTAATTACGTCTTTTTGGTGCCGACGGCGAGACTCGAACTCGCACAGCCTAAGCCACCACCCCCTCAAGATGGCGTGTCTACCAATTTCACCACGTCGGCTTTTCTAAAACATGTCAATTCTACTGCATTGCACAACTAAAACCCCTTAAACATAGGGGCAAAAAATATCTAAAAACTCACTTTTTTACTTAGGAACAGCAGGTTTTGTTGGATCTTGTGTAGGAGCCACTGGAGCAGCCACTGGTGCAGGTGCAGGCGCAACTGTTCCGGACAAAACGCCAGGATTTACTTCCTTCTTATTGCCCAGCCAAGTAATGCCCAAGGTGCAAATAAAGAAGACTGCCGCAAAGATAGCAGTTGTATGGGACAAGAAATTGGCAGACCCACTAGCGCCAAATAAGCTACCTGACGAACCTGAACCAAAAGCAGCGCCCATATCGGCACCCTTACCCTGTTGGAGCAATACCAACAAAATAACCGCTAAAGCAGAAATAACCTGCAATACGATTAATAAAGTCTTAAACCATTCCATGACTTATCTCCAAATAAAAATATTTATGCCTGGCAAATGGCCAAGAAATCCTGCGGACTCAATGAAGCGCCCCCAATCAATCCAC
>CAIMOW010000136.1 GCA_903843235.1 uncultured beta proteobacterium
ACACCAAAACCCCGTTCAACTACCTGTTTGACTGCCTCTAACTTGAACTCTTCAGTAAACCGTCTTCTTGTACTCATGACACACCTCCTAATAGACTAAATATTAGGCTAGAGAGTGTCTATAGAAGTGGTAGCGATTCATGATATGTCTTGGCCAATGATAAATGCAGATCTTCATACAAAAACACTTGCATCCATTAAGGATGTCTTGCTTCCTTTGATCAATGTCTATTTTGAAGATCAAGAGGCTTGTGATTTTTTTAACGCATTAACGTATAGACATCCAGCAAAAAAGTTTCTCAACGTTTTGAATGATGTAACGCTTGGCTGCACTAACTATATTGAATTAGTAAAACGAAGGGTACCTGAATTTTCTGGGAAAAGTATTATTTTTCTTGACGGCGATACCGATAAAAGCGGACTCGAAAAATTCCACACAATTGGATTTTTGCCGGGACCGCTTCCCCCAGACCAACTTATTTTTGAATACTTATTTAATCTACCTGCGTCACACGAAATTTGGAAAAATCCTCAATCCATCACCCGTCCCGTCTTTACGGCAGCAGGCGGTACGCTAATACGAGAATTAAGCATATCCAGTGAAACAATCGACATTAAATCTTTGGTTGAAAATTATCGAGCAAATGGCGGAGAAAAAAGGAAGCCGATTAGAGATTTATTTAAAGATTTTTACAAAAATACGAACATGCAAATGCTTGTTAATCATAAGAAAGCTATCTACAACCCATGGCGTAGATGGTCTCGTGAAAATGAAGCTCTAAGAATTAATTTCGGTATCCAATTGGTTTCTAAAATAAAAAAGGTGATGAGCCAAGGATTTTCAGTGGATAGTGCAAAACTTACGGTTTTTGATTAGGAGTAGTCAACTCATCCCGGCTTCACAAGTCAAAGTTACAATTTTTTTTTGATGTAATTGACCCTGTAACAGCACAGTTATTGCACCCCTAACAAGATATCCAAACCCAAATGGTCGTCAGGACAGGAAATTGCTAATCAATTGATCTAATTGAGTTTTATACTTCAGCTACACCATGTCGCTGGATAACCTATTGATTTATAAGGATTTAGGTAACTGCTACCTAATTGCTTTTACAGCAACTCTAGTAGTGAGTAAAGCTTGACTGGTTATTGTTTTTTGTTGGCTAATTGGAGGTGAGATGTCCGGTTTAGTAGACTCTGTAGGTGACTTAACGCTGACGCCAAAAGCGTAAAATTCTGCGTTTTGCAGTTGCATGTCCTTAGCGGGTTAATGTTCGCATACTAAATTCACTATCATGAATTTAGTGCTTCTATTGAACTTGTTAGACTGTTGTCTTTCTTAGTATTTCAATTACATGAAACTGATCGTAGTCAATATCGGTTGGGTTGCTCAGATTATTTTTTGAGGTATATTTTTCCCAAGTCTCCCACGCTTCATGAATAAATCCACTCACATACTCATCATTTAGATTTGGCGTGATCCATCGGTCCAGCGGGTAGTAAGAATATTTTTCCCGCATCTTTTGTTCAAATACACTTCTAGCGGTCACTTTAACCAACTAAAAAAGGCATCTGTGGATCTTCATTAAAGTCAATTTTTTCCAATACCGCAATAGGAAATGAATCAGAATTCTTTTTGCCTTTTGTATCCATCCAAACACAGTTAGCATTTCCGTCTGATACTGAGCCAACTGTCATAAAAGGCCCCCCTGATTTTGTTTTAACTATATCTCCAGCTTTTATTTCTTCCATTTTTATTCTCCTTTGGTTTCAATGCACTAACAATCCCTGGCGGAAACAGAGGGATTCGAACCCTCGATACTCTTACGAATATGCCGGTTTAGTAGACCGGTGCCTTCAGCCGCTCGGCCACACTTCCTTTTGCTTACTAGTTGATGCCTATTCCTAAAATGACTCTCGACCGCAAGGAGCCCGACCACCTTCATCGCCCGTAGGCTAAGTAACCCTGGCCTTAGTATCGCTTAGTTCACCAACCACCGCCTTACAGTATTTAAGCTCGGTATTGGTTCCATTACTTCTAACATATTGATTTAACTAAATTTATGCATCAGCTACCACATAGCGCCAGACAAAGAAAAAGCCACCTGGGAAAGGTGGCTTTTCAGTAAAGCGTTAAAACTAATTAAGCAGCTTTGCGGCTTTTTGCAGCTGGCTTAGCAGGTGCATATTGACCTTGAATGTTAGCCAATGCAGCATCAACACTCTTTTCAAAGTTTGCAAAAGCATCAGTTGCAGTAGCGCGAACTTGATCAAACTGTTGGAGTGAAGATTCAAATGCTGATGTGAATGCAGAAATAAAAGCTTCTGAACCTGCAGGAGCAGTCTTAGTAGCTTGTTTAACAAACTTAACTAGATCATCACGTGCATCATCAATAGAAGCGTCAACTACTTGAGCAACTTCTTTGTTACCGTTACGAACTACTTTGTTTACTTTAGCTTGGTAAGCAGCAGCGTACTTAGCAGCTTCTTGAGCAGCTTCTGGCTGAGCTAATTTTGCTAATTGTTGTGGATCTTTAATAGCCAACAACTGTGAGCTTGCATCTTGAGCTGCTGCCAAAGCATCTTTAGCGGCTGCTTGATTGATTTCAGCTAATTCTTGTGCACTTTCAACCGCTACTTGAGCTAGGTGTTTAGCACTTTCAACAGCTTTAGCTTGGGCTTGTGAGATTTGATCGTTTAATTGGTTTTGAAACATGGTTATTTTCCTTACTGAAGTAGATTAATTAATTTGTTGCGATGCACCATTCTAAATAATTTTTTGTGCACTTGCAACAATTATTTGTTGCAAAGCAACAAAAGCAGTAAAAATAGGTTAAATGGGCTAAAAAGGCTCTAAAAAAGGGTTTTAGAAGGGATGCACCCCGTAAAGACGGATAAAAAATACCCTAGCAGGAGAGAATAGTATGATTCAGAGGGTCTAAGGGAGCTAAAAATGTACCGTATTGCTTTGTTGCTAGTCGTGAGTTTTGGGTTAATGGCCTGCGCCAATAACGATAAAAAGGTTGGCTCGTGGGAAATAAACGATGTATATCAATCCACCATGGTCACGCCTAATCCAGTTACTGGTGAAAAAACCTATGTTGGGCCACCCATCAACACAATGGACGCGGCCAATACCTACGAAATGTTTAATTTAAGAAGTGAGCAAACAAAGCAAGGTGTTAAATCGTATGAGCTTCTTGTTCACCTCACCTATTTTTCTCAATGGCGTTATTACGATTCAGCAAGCCTAGAGAACGCCCCTACCCCTTCTTTCAAAGTTATTTCCAGGGAGGCTGGTGTCTGCGAAGCGAGTGGCTGCATGTTCAAAGAGCTGCTCTCAATCAGCCTAACGGATGCCTTCTTAAAAGACCATCTGAAGAATGGCTTTCAAATGAGCATCTCTTCAAAATCAGGAGTTAAGAGTGATTTGTATGTGCCGCCTCAATATATCCAAGGATATTTGAAAGCTGTAGATGGAACCAGTCGTTAGGCGAGATTCCAATACTGTGTTGAGAAATAATTGGAAATAAATACCGGCGAATCAGATGAGAGGATTCTGCCTCTATATGTGGGATGACTTCCATTTGCGTCATACCTAAAAACATACCGAAAGCCATACCCAGCACCAAATGCGAGTTGATCTCATCTCAACTCAACCCCACTCTACTCTTCAGTTGCTTCCCGTGTATAAGCTTGCGTAATGCTACCGGTAATTTTTGGTGATTGAAAACGTTGATTGCGCCCTTGCTCTACTGTGGCATCTTCAAAAACTTTGAGAGCTTTAGCTTCAGCCTCTTTTTGATCCTTAAGTTCAGATGCAGGAATAACCTGCTTGCTCTTCAATAAATCTGTAATTGTTAATTTAGCCATAGTTAGTGATAACAGCTTAACCCATTTATTAGGCCCGGTTCTCAAAGAAGGTTTCAATTTCGACATAAAAGACAGGAACTAGTGCAACCGCTAGGCAGGTAGAGGCAATCATGCCGCTAAATACAGTAATTCCTAGCGATATACGTGCTGCAGCGCCAGCACCACTTGAAAATATTAACGGCATGACACCCAAAATAAAGGCAATAGAGGTCATGACAATTGCCCTAAATCGGACCTTAGATGCTTCCAAGGCAGACTCAACAAAGCTCATTCCTTTATGTTTGCACTCCAGAGCAACCTCAACAATCAAAATGGAGTTCTTACAGGAAAGCGCGATCATCAAGACCAAACCAATTTGCACATAAATATTGTTTGGTAAACCAGTGAGGGCAAGCGCCAGTACCGGCCCCGACAATGATAGGGGAACAGCTGTCAGCACCGATAATGGTGCAACCCAAGTTTCATACTGAGCTGCTAGAACCAGGTATACCAATAAGATAGATAGTCCGAAGATCAAGACAATGGTGTTGCCCACTAACTTTTCTTGATAGGACATGCCTTCCCACTGAAAAGCGACGCCATCTGGCAAGGTTTGTGTAGCTAAGTTTTCTAGCACTTGCATCACCTGCCCTGAGCTATAACCATCACTAGCGGCCCCCAGAATAGCAGCGGATGGATATAACTGGAAATGGTTTACAAAGGATGGTCCATTAACTTCTTTGATGTCAATAAAAGATCCTAAGGGAACCATTCCACCAGTCTTATTTCTGACATACAAACGACTGATCTGATCGGGTGTCATCCGGTACCTACCATCAGCCTGAACATACACTTGATATGTTTGTCCGTATTTGAAAAATTGATTGACGTAGGTCGACCCAACATAGGACTGCAATACCTCATATGCATCCCCAATCGCCACGCCAACAGTTTCAGCGCGAGCAACATTGAATGTGAGTTGGAGTTGAGGAACATCGTTTTGAAATGGTGTAAAGATCATCATGACCTCTCGATGCTTTTGGGCTTCACTGATAAATTGTGATGTAGCTGCTTCTAATTTTGCAAAATTATTACTGCCGTCAGTAAGCATGAGTCTCATTGAAAAGCCACCGGATAAGCCGAGACCTGGTATGGCAGGTGGTAAAAGTACAAAAGACTTGAGTTCTTGCACCTGCTTCAGACGTTCATTCATCGCTATATAAACATCACGCAAGCCCTCACCTCTGCCGCGCACATCCCATGGTTTCAGGATGACATATAAGCCGCCGGTATTCGATTGGATGCTACTGTTATTAATAAGGTTAATACCGCCAATGACAACCACTCTATCTACGCCAGGTATCTCCCGTAATACATCCACTGCTTTTTTCATTCCCTCTTCTGTTCTCTGCAAAGATGCAGCATCAGGTAAGGTAACCGAAACAAGAAGATAACCCTGATCCTCATTCGGAATAAATCCCGAGGGAATCATAGCAAGGCCAATGAGAGATGCAGCAATAATAGAAACTCCAAAAGCAATGGCTTTGGGCCGATTATTCATCAGCTTATGAATTTGATGTTCATACCAATTGGAGAGGCGATCAAAATACTGATCAAACTTTTGATAGAACTTATTCTTTACTGCATTTGGATCAACAGGCCTAAGATAAGTCGCAGCTTGAGTTGGCTTTAAAGTAATTGCATTGATACCGCTAATTAATGCGGTAGCTGCAATAACCAAGGCAAATTGCCGATACATTTGACCGGTAACACCAGAGATAAAAGAGGCAGGCACAAAGACTGCCATTAGTACTAGGGTAATGCCGATAATAGGCCCCATTAATTGGGTCATGGCGTCGATTGCACCCTGTTTAGGATCCTCGCCCTCTTCCACCTTCTTGGAAACCGCCTCGACCACCACAATTGCATCATCGACAACAATACCAATACACAACACAATCGCAAACAAGGTGATGAGGTTGATCGTGAAACCCAATGCAGCCATGCAGGCAAAAGCACCAATAATTGTCACGGGTACTGTAGTAGCAGGCACTAAGGTAGCGCGCCAATTTTGCAAGAAAACAATAATTACAAATAAAACCAAGATACCGGCTTCATAGAGGGTTTTGTATACCTCATGAATAGATGCCTGCACAAACATGGTGGTGTCAAATGGAATTTCCCAAGCAACCTCCTTGGGAAGTGTCTTGGTGATTTTTTCCATTTCCTGACGAACTGCTTGAGCCACAGCTAACGCATTAGCGCCTGGCATTTGATAAATTGCAATGCCGCCCGCAGCCTTGTCATTAATTTTAAAGAATTGACTGTAATTTTGGCTGCCCATCTGAATTCTGGCGACATCCCGCAAATAGGTAATATCGGATTTAGTTCCAGTCTTTATAACAATTCTGCCGAACTGCTCTGGCGTGGTCATTGCGCTCGTAACATTGAGCGTTAATTGGAAATCTTGCCCAAGTGGTGTTGGAGGTGCCCCTATTTGACCAGACGTAAGCAATACGTTTTGTTTATTAATGACAGCAATCACATCGCTTGGCATCAGATTACGCATCTTCAGCTGAGCAGGATCGAGCCAAATCCGCATGCTGTAATTTCCCACACCAAACACATTGGCTGCCGCCACACCCGGTATTCGAGCTAAACGCTGTTGTAACTTCAGGTTTGCGAGATTACTTAAAAACAATCCATCGTGATCAGGGTTTGTTGAGGTTAGTGTCACAAACTGCAAAATAGCCGTGGACTGGGTTTTAGTTGTGACCCCCTGCTTTTGTACCGCTTGGGGTAAAGCCGGCAAGGCAATTGCCACCCTGTTCTGAACGTTCACTTGTGCTAACTCAGGATCTGTACCAACCTGAAACGTGACCGTTAGTGTGTAATTACCACTATCGGTAGAAGATGACTCCATGTAAAGCATGCCATCCACGCCATTAACCTGGGTTTCAATATTGCTTGCTACTAACTGCTGTACTAAAGTAGCGCTTGCGCCTGGATAGCTAGTGGTGACCTGAATTGTTGGAGGTACGATATTGGGGTATTGTGAAATCGGTAAACCAAAAATACAGACGCCCCCAATGAGCACCATGATCAAGGCGATCACATTGGCAAGTACTGGCCGTTCGATAAAAAATTTAGAGAGCATGATTATTTAAGAATCATCGCTTCAAGGGTTGCTTGTTTCGGATTAGCTTCTTGATTAACGCTTAAGTTAATGAATCCGTTAATCACCACTTGGCTGGTCGCTGACAAATCCTTCGTTACCTCAACATACTTTTCAAAACGCTGCCCCAGGGAAATATCCTGGCGTTGAGCCCGCTTAGCCTCATCTAAAATAAAAACATAATTTCCAACTTGATCATTCATCACAGCGGTATTGGGTACCAATAAAGCCTGTCTTGGTTCGCCATATTGGGCCATTACACGTGCATACAGCCCAGGTATTAATTGATAGTCGGCATTCTTAAAGATTCCACGCAATTGCAAGGAGCCGGTTTCTGTAGAGATTAAATTTGCCGCGTAGTCTAAGATACCTTCATGTGGGTAGCCTTTTTCACTTTGCAGCCCAGCAAAGAGCGGCAAGGTATTCACCTCAGCTTTATATTCTTCTTTATTCTCCAAGCCCTTCTGAAACTTTAAGAACTCACGCTCATTGATTGAGAAATAGACATAAATAGGAGAAATCTGCTGGATAGTTGCTAGCTGTACACCTTTTGTAGAGGTGTCTAGGTATGTGCCTACATCCAATAAATGCCTACCCATCAGCCCATCAAATGGAGCTCTAATTTCGGTATAGCCTAAATTAATCTTAGCAAGGGTTAAGTTAGCCTCCGCCTGCTGATACTGAGATAAAGCTTTATCAACAGCCGCCTGAGATGTTGCATTTTCTTTTAACAAAGATTTTTGACGCCCGTATTCTATTTTGGCTTCGTCATAGATAGCTTTTTTAAGCTTAACTTCTTGTATATAAGGCTCTTGCTCAATAACAAATAGCAAATCATCTTTTTTCACCATGGAGCCATCTACAAACCCAATTTTTGTGAGATAGCCCTTTACGCGCGCATCCAAATTAACAGTGAGATAAGGATCAACAACCCCATCGAAGGTAGCAAAACTGCGTATTTCTTGTGAAAGAGGTAACGCCATAGTCACCGGTATGGGGGCACGAGTAATGCCTTTACCGCATGATTTGATGAAAACCAGCACAATGATGGCAAATATCAGGACAATGGAGATGCCAATAGTTCTTGGTGATAACTGTTTATTGATAACTGGGATCTTGACTGTACTTAACTTTTCTAATAAAGCATTCCAACGTGCCAAACATAATGTCCAGTAAGGTTGCACACGCTCCCAAAATTTAGCCAACAAAGGCTGCACATGCCCCCATAATTGCGTCAGCAAAAGTTTGGCTTTTAATAAAAAGTCTTTCATGGCGCAGTACTTCCCTGAGTCGGTGTTATAGATTTAATTGGAGCTAGCCCTTCAGCGGGAGCATCTTGTTTCGGCAGAAGCAACTTGCCAGCTTGAACATTCAGCGGTTCACCAGTCTTTGTGAGGACGTTACCCCAATCTGTACGTTCAGTCATTTCAGCAACAGTGCTTACTGGTAATTTAGGCGGCGTCATATCAGCAGACCAGCCGCCCCCTAGCGCCTTAAATGCGCCGACATATCCGATAAGCTCGTTGGATTTTGTCTGTACTAAAGAGTTTTGAATGCTCAATAATGATTGCTGAGCAACAATCACTGTGTTGTAGTCATTTTGGCCGGCTTTATATCGCTCTAAAGCCATATCAGCGGCACTCTTGGCAGCAATAACACCGAGGGTGTAATCTTCCACAGAACTCTTAGAAGTTGAAATTGCGATGAGGGAATCCTCAACCTCTTTTTGTGCATTAAGAACTAGATTTTGATATGCCAAAATACTTTGCTGGAATACGGCATCTTGAACACGCACCTGATCCACTATTGCGCCTCGATAAAACAACGGTAAAGAGAGGCCGGCTGAAATCCCAGTTGAGTTATTTGCCCAGCTAAATAAACTACCTGTAGACCCACCACCAAAATTAGAGTTTGCATATCCAAAATTGCCCCCCAAGGTGAAGGTGGGGAAAAGTTGCGCTTTATTAACACCAATCAAAGAGGATTGGGCTGCCGCAGCAAATTCAGCTTGTAGTACATCTGGGCGACGCCGCAATAAATCTCTTGGCATTCCCACACCTAACTCGGTTGGTGGCTTAAGTGAACCCTTGGTATTGCCGTAGGTTTTCTCATAATAATCTGGAGGTTCGCCCAATAAAATACTCATGGCGTGTTGTGTTTTCTTGAGGCTGGCAATCAAAGCTGGGATCTGCGCCTTAGTTTGCTCATACTGCGCCTGGGCTTGGCTAAGATCTAACATAGAGGTCGCACCATACTTAAATCGTGAGCCTGCAATACGCAAGCTTTCCTTTTGTAGCGCAAGGTTTGTTGTCGCGACCGCGATCAGCTCTTCGTTGTTGCGGATATTAATATAGGTATTTGCGACGTCTGCAGTAATAGAAACATCAGCCGAATAAAAAGCAGCCACTCCAGACATATAGGAGTTCAAAGAACTTTCAATACCGCGCCTAGCTTTGCCCCAAAAATCTAATTCCCAATTGAGTTGAACTACGGCATTGTTAAATACTAGGTTGCCGGGGCTATTGGTAATTTCTTGCAAATTACTATTTCGGGTATTGGCATAAGAGCCGCTCAGGGCAACGGTTGGCAAAATGGTTGCATCAGTTACCCCAAGTTGCGCCTGTAACTGATAGATTCGTATAGCGGCTTGTTGGAGCGTTAGGTTTTGAGCCGCAGCCTGCTTCAGTAATGCATTGAGCGTAGGATCATTGAAGCTTTGCCACCACTCTACGGGATCTAAAATTTTATTAGAGTTTTCGCCCAGCGATTCTGTAAATTGGGTTTTCGCAGTTGCCTGATATTGATCGCCAAACTTCACCGATGGCCTTGAAAAATCTGGTCCCACCATAAAACAACCTGGCAACGCTAAAGTGCAGCCGAGAATGAATAGATAGGTGATTGATTTTTTAGGCAACATTTCAGTACTCGGTCATCAAAACCATATCAATCTAAATTACATTGCTAAAAGTGTATGCAGGTTCATTATTCCCGACCACCTCTACAACCCGACAATATTGAGGGTAGATGAATAATTACTCATTATGGCATTGGTTTAATGGGCAAAGAAAAAGGGCTCGAGAGCCCTATTTTCGATACATACTTGGCCGAGACGAGACTCTACCCCTATTTTCAGTCGTAAAAACGGCGATATTGAAGCTGTTAATTCGCACATTAAGGAACTTTGGCGGACGCTACCTCAAGAAATTGTCTTGGCATGGGAACGCTTGGACTTGC
>CAIMOW010000137.1 GCA_903843235.1 uncultured beta proteobacterium
GATCATCGCAATGCCATGCTCATTGGCTGCCGCAATGATTTCATCATCACGCATGCTGCCACCGGGCTGGATTGCGCAACTGGCGCCACCGTTTACTACAACATCCAGGCCATCACGGAATGGGAAGAAGGCATCACTTGCAACTGCAGAACCTTTCAGGCTTAAGCCAGCGTTCTCTGCTTTGATGCTAGCCATGCGAGCTGAATCAACCCGACTCATTTGACCTGCACCGATTCCTAGAGTCATACCGTTTGCGCAATACACAATCGCATTGGACTTCACAAACTTAGCAACACGCCAAGCGAACATCATGTCATTCATTTCGCTTGGGGTTGGCAATCTTTGGCTGACTACGCGCATTTCGCTTTGGAGCACATTCTTAGCATCTGGCGACTGAACTAATAGACCGCCACCAACGCGTTTGAAATCAAAAGCATTAAATGCTGTGCCTAATGGGATCTCTAGCAGACGAACATTTTGTTTGGCAGCAAAAATAGCTTTTGCCTCATCACTAAAGCTGGGGGCAATGAGCACTTCTACAAATTGTTTGGAGATGGCTTCGGCTGCTGCGCCATCACAAGGCACATTAAAGGCAATAATGCCGCCAAAGGCTGAGCTTGGATCAGTCTTAAATGCCTTTTGATAAGCCTCGAGTGCACTGTCAGCAACTGCTACACCACATGGGTTGGCATGTTTGATGATCACGCAAGCTGTAGCACCGTCCGCATTGTCAGAAAAGCTTTTAACGCATTCCCAGGCAGAGTCTGCATCGGCAATATTGTTATACGAAAGCTCTTTACCTTGTAACTGTCTGTAGTTAGCGAGTGCGCCAGCAATTGGCTGAATATCTTTGTAGAAGGCAGCGGATTGATGTGGGTTCTCGCCATAACGCATCTCTTGCACTTTCTCAAAAGCCAGATGCAGTGTTTCTGGATAAGCGGAGCGTGCCTTGTGATCCAGCTCTTCACCTAAAGAGGAGAGGTAATTTGCAATGGCTCCGTCATATTGAGCAGTGTGGGCAAAAACTTTCTTGGCAAGCTCAAGATTGGTTTTATAAGAAACAGTGTTTTTATTTGCCTTCATCTCAGCCAAGACTGGTGCATAGTCTTCAGGGGAGATCAGCACAGTCACATCTTGATGATTCTTAGCAGCAGCACGTAGCATTGCTGGACCACCAATATCAATATTCTCTACAGCATCTTCAAATGAGCAGCTTTCGCGAGCAACGGTTTCGTTAAAAGGGTAGAGATTGATGACCAACATATCGATGGTGTCGATGCCATGCTCTTTCAGGGCAGCCATGTGCTCAGGAAAGTCTCTCCGGGCCAATAAGCCACCATGCACCATTGGGTGTAATGTTTTTACACGGCCATCTAACATCTCTGGAAACTTTGTTAAAGAAGATACTTCAACAACTGGTAAATGATTTTCAGCCAAGAGTTTTGCAGTGCCGCCGGTAGAAATGAGTTTGACGCCTTGCTCATGGAGGGCTTTAGCAAAAGGCACGATGCCATTTTTATCAGAGACGGAGAGTAGGGCTGTGCGGATCATATGGGCTTGATAGTTAGATGGATGAATAGTGTAAATAGTTGGCTTTACTTGATCAACTGATGCTCAAGGAGTTTTTTATGCAAAGTATTGCGATTAATACCGAGGTATTGCGCAGCCAAAGATTGATTCTGCTTAGCATGCTGCATGACTAATTCCAGCATCGGCTTTTCTACGACGCCCAATACCATTTGGTATATATCGGATGGGGGCGTCCCCTTGAGATCTTCAAGGTAGCGCTGCAATTGCGTTTCAATGCATTCAGTTATTGGGTGCTTATTGCTCATGTGCTTATGTCTAGTTCTAAAAATTAAGCCGCTTCTAAAAATAGCAAACGATCAGAATGAGATTTCATCTCATCAAAAAAATCGTTCACCATTTGTAATTGGGTTTTGCAATCATCTGCAGTGTTCATTCTTTGGCGGAAGGCATGTGAGTCACGAAGTCCTTTGCAATACCAGCCAATATGTTTGCGAGCTGTACGCAGGCCAACATATTCACCATAGAAGGCATAGTGATCAAGCAAGTGCTCATTCATAATTTCCTGAATTTCCGTGATCTCGGGAGTGGGCAAATTAGCACCAGTCTCCAAATAGTGATTGATCTCACGAAAAATCCAGGGACGGCCTTGAGCAGCGCGCCCAATCATGATGGCATCAGCCCCCGTTGCCTGCAAAACAAACTCTGCCTTTTCTGGGGTGGTGATATCGCCATTGGCAACTACCGGAATAGCCACACTATTTTTGACGGCGGTAATGGTTTCGTACTCAGCTTCACCTTGATAGAGGTCGGCTTTAGTGCGACCGTGAACCGTTAACATTGAGATCCCTGATTGTTCAGCAAGCCTGGCAATGGCGATAGCGTTTTTATTGGCGCGATCCCAACCTGTCCGAATTTTTAAGGTGACTGGGACTGCATCAGGCCCAACCCCCACGGCTTGCACTACTGCTTCTAAAATTTGTTGTACCAATGGCTCATCACGCATGAGTGCGGAACCTGCTGCAACGTTGCAGACTTTCTTGGCTGGGCAGCCCATGTTGATATCAATGATTTGTGCGCCGTGATCTACATTGAGTTTTGCTGCTGCGGCCATCATTGCAGGATCTGCTCCAGCAATTTGCACTGCGATTGGTTTGAACTCGCCTTGATGGTTGGCGCGGCGCTGAGTCTTTTCACTTTTCCAAAGCAATGCATTGGAGGCAATCATTTCAGATACGGCATAGCCGGCACCCAGCTTCTTGCATAGCTGCCGAAATGGACGATCTGTTACACCAGCCATAGGGGCGACAAAAAGTCGATTTGCGAGGAGGTGAGGGCCAATCTTCATCTGAATCTAGGGTGGTCGAGAGGAAATCTCAAAGTGGCGTGGAAAGGATGACACTTTAGCACAAACGAGGCTTAATCTGCCTATTTTTTAGGCAGATTAAAGGCTCAAAACAGGGGTCGAATACCTCGATTTGAGGGGTCTAGCGGCGTCCAAACATCATTTGTCGAGCTAAGGCCGTTTTCACTGGAGGAAGCCATTGAAGGGCCGTTAAAGCCAATCCTCGCCCAATCACTATGGGAAGTAGGTTTGAGGTGAACACTCTAGCCATAAAGTCAGTCAAGCCGATAGTAGCAGAGCGGTCAGCTTTACGGATTTTTGCATATTTTTCTAGTGCAAGCTTAATGTGATGAGGTGTTTGCTCTTTTTCGCAGCTTGAGAAGACCTCTGCCAATGTTTCTGCCAAAAGATAGGCATCCCGCAAACCGAGATTGAGTCCTTGGCCGGCAACGGGATGCAAGGTTTGGGCAGCATTGCCAATCCATACTTCATTACCTTGAGCAATTTCTTTACGGTAATTGAGCCCAAGCGTATAAAGACGGCGATCTTGAATTTTTAAGAATCGGCCAATACGAGAACCAAACTCTTTTTGGAGTGCTACTAAGAAATCAGCATCGCTTAAGTTCAATCGTTGTTGTGACGATCCAGGGGAGCCGCACCAAACTAAGTTCAATATGTTGTTGCCGTAGTGACTTGGCAGCACCGCAAGAGGGCCTTCAGATGTAAATCGCTCCCACGCTTGATGGGCTGCTGCGTTTTCTACTTCAACCAGACCAACTAGGGCCGACTGATCGTAATCGCGACCAGATTCAACCCAATCTTGCTTTTTGAATAAGCCGCCTTCAGCGTGAACAATGCATTTGGCTTTGATGTCCAGGTGCTCAGTATCGCTATCAATATTTAGCCATGAAAATTGAGATTCAGATTGATAGAGCTTGATTTGAATTACTCTTAAGGCTTTGCGTAAGGCCAAATGAATATCGCGGTAACGAATGATGTGGCCCAAAGCATCTTGACCCAACTCTTCACGTGTCATTAAAGCTCGCCCAAAATGACCAGCTTGAGAAACATGTACCCGATGAATATCAGCACATTCAGTGGGCCAAGCTTTAATGGTGTCGAGTAATAGTTTGCTGCCATGGGAGAGCGCAATGCCTCTGCTGTCGGCTGATGCTAGATCTGCATCATCAAGAGGATTTCGATCTAGTAGTATGAGTTTGGCTGCTGGATATTTTTGCAAGCACCATGCGGCAAAAGCTAGCCCAACGGGGCCACCACCTTGAATCAATATATCGTACTTACTTGCGCTTATCATGAATGCATTATTGGTTTTTCATCAAAGCTTCAATTTCATCGGTGTTAACGGGTGCACCACGAGAAATCAATTCACATCCAGAGTCATTGATCACCGCATCATCTTCAATCCGAATACCGATATTCCAAAACTGTTCATCAACATCTTCTGCTGGGCGAACGTAAATACCTGGTTCAATAGTGATGACCATCCCAGGCTTCAGAATGCGCCATGGTTTTTCGTCGGCAGTATTTATGTTGCTTTGTTCGCGATAGGAGCCAACATCATGAACATCCATGCCCAACCAATGTGAGGTGCGATGCATATAAAAACGACGATAGGCAGCAGTCTCAATGGCGTTGTTTAGTGAGCCAACCTCAGCAAGCTTGAGTAATTTTTCATCTAACAAACCTTGTGTAAGGATCTTGAGTGCAGCCTCATGCGGCTGCATAAAAGTATTGCCGGGCTGTGTTGCGGCAATGGCAGCTTCTTGAGCTGCTAAGGTAATGTCATATAGAGCGCGTTGTGGCCCGCTAAATTTACCGTTCACCGGAAAGGTTCTGGTTATGTCAGAGGCATAACCATCAAGTTCACAGCCAGCATCAATGAGGCAAAGTTCACCACTGCGTAACTCAGTAGAACCAGCGCGATAGTGCAGAATGCAGGAGTTAGCGCCGCTAGCAACAATGCTGTTATAGGCGACGCTTTGTGAGCCACTATTACGGAATTCATGAAGCAGTTCAGCCTCTAGTTGGTATTCGCGCATACCGGGTTTGCAGATTTGCATTGCGCGAATATGGCCGCGAGCAGAAATAGCAGCAGCGCGTCGCATGATATCGATTTCATGCGCATCTTTAAACAAGCGCATTTCATGGATCAATGCTTCAACATCATGAAATTCTGAGGGAGGATTAATGCCAGCACGCACCTGTTCACGAACTTGTTTCATCCAGTGACGTAAGCGACGATCAGTTTCAGCACTTTCTGCTAGGCGTACATAAACTGCATCTTGATCAGCAAGCAATTCACTTAGCTTGGTATCAAGCGCGAGATTGCAATAAGCAGCCTCTATACCCAACGTTTTTGGGGCAGCCTCAGGTCCTAGGCGAATGCCATCCCAGATCTCGCGTTCCGGATCTTTGGGTCTGCAAAAGAGATGTGTTTCTTCACAGTTTTGGTCGACCTTAATGACTAGCGTCGCGCTTGGCTCTTCAAAGCCGGTGAGATAGAAAAAATCGCTGTCGTGGCGATAAGGAAACTCGCTATCGCGATTGCGAGATAACTCTGGTGCCGTAGCAATGACGGCAACCCCACCACCAGTTTTGGCGCGGATTTTTTTTGCTAAAGCAATTCTGCGTTTTTGGTAAATATCAGTTTTATTCATAAGCTGCATTTAGCTCTTGCAAACGTTGAGGCGTCCCTACATCGTGCCAGGGCCCGAGATATTTTTCACCAGACACTTTATTGTCCTTCATTGCAGCTCGAAGGAGGGGGGCAAGTTTCGCTGGAATGCCTATTACGAGATCTTGAAATAAGTCGCGGTGGTAGATGCCAATTCCGGAAAAGGTGAGTCTTTCAGATTCTGGGGATTTAATCTCGCTCACCTGTGAACGGTTTAAGTAGAAGTCCCCATCAGGGTGATGGGCTGGGTTGGGCACCATGACCAAGTGGGCTAGCGGAGGATTTTGGGAGCCCCTCAAGGCGGCATGTGCCTGTATTAGCCCTCCAATGGGAAAGTCTGGGCAAAAAACATCTCCATTGATGACCAGAAAGTAATCATCAGGATTAAGCCGGGGAAGGGCTTTGCGGATTCCGCCAGCTGTTTCTAGCGCTATCGCCTCTGGGGAGTATTGAATCTGCAGTCCAAACTGAGCACCATCCCCCAAGGCATCTTCAATTTTTTGTCCTAGCCAAGCGTGGTTAATGACAATATTTTGAATACCTGCATCAGATAGTGCTTCTAGATGCCATTGCAATAAAGACTTATCTTTAATCTTGAGAAGAGGCTTGGGTAGCTCGTCTGTTAATGGCCGCATGCGCTCCCCTCTGCCGGCAGCAAGCAGTAAACAGGGAAGTTGATTTGGCTTAGCCATGTTGACTTGTGCGCGTGGATTCTAAAATGCGGGCCAAAGGTTTTAATTCAATATAGCGGTTGGCAGTAGCTATTGCATATTGCAACACTAGCGGAATATCTTTTAGATAACCATCTTTACCATCGCGATGAAATAATCTTGCAAAGATGCCGAGCACTTTGAGATGGCGTTGTAAGCCCATCCACTCAAAATCTCGGTAGAACTGGCCAAAATCGTCTGGCATTGGTAACCCAACTTTACGGCCTTCTTCCCAAAACTTAATTACC
>CAIMOW010000138.1 GCA_903843235.1 uncultured beta proteobacterium
CGTAGTGGCTTTAAGAAGCTACCAACCGAAGCATCTGATATTAGTCTTCGCATTCTTCTCTCCGAATGAGCGAGCTACACCTCTCTAGAAATACTATCCATTTTGCCGAGCCCTTGCCTTTGCAAAGTGGCGCCATGTTATTCGGCTACGACCTAGTCATTGAAACTTACGGCAAGTTAAATGCCGATAAAAGCAATGCTGTTCTGATTTGTCATGCGCTCAATGCATCACATCATGTAGCGGGCCCTGCCCCAGAAAATCCAGATGATATTGGATGGTGGGACAACATGATTGGCCCAGGCAAACCTGTAGATACCGATCATTTCTTCGTCATTGGCGTCAATAATTTAGGTTCATGCTTTGGTTCTACGGGGCCAATGAGCATTCATTCGGAAACTGGCAAACCTTATGGCGCAGATTTTCCAGTAGTGACCGTAGAAGATTGGGTGAATACTCAAGCGCGCTTAGCGGATAAGTTGGGCATTCGTAAATTTGCTGCAGTCATGGGCGGAAGCCTTGGCGGTATGCAAGCCATGGCTTGGTCGATTCAGTTTCCAAAACGTTTAGAACACTGCGTTGTCATCGCCTCGACCCCGAAATTGAGTGCGCAGAATATTGCTTTTAATGAAGTGGCTCGTAATGCCATTTTGTCTGACCCTGATTTTCACGGCGGCAATTACTACGAGCATGGCGTTGTTCCCAAGAGTGGCTTACGATTGGCGCGTATGGTTGGCCATATTACTTATTTATCTGATGACGATATGGCTGAAAAATTTGGCCGTGAATTACAACGCCCCAATGGTGAATCAAACGACTATCGTTTTAGCTTTGATGTCGAGTTTGAGGTTGAAAGTTATTTGCGCCATCAAGGAGATAAGTTCTCTACTTACTTTGATGCCAATACTTATCTTTTAATCACTCGTGCACTCGATTATTTTGATCCTTCGCGTCGTTATGAGGGCAGCCTGAACCGCGCCCTCGCAGAAGTACAAGCAAAGTTTTTAGTGGTGAGCTTTTCAACCGATTGGCGTTTCCCGCCAAACCGCAGTCGCGAAATGGTAGAGTCTTTACTAAGCAATAAGAGTGAAGTGAGCTATGCGGAGATTGATGCTCCTCATGGGCATGATGCGTTCTTGCTAGATGATCCTCGTTATCACAATCTCATTCGTGCTTATTTTGGAAAAATGCGTGAGGCTCTTAAATGAAACGCGCAGATTTTGTAGCCATTGCTAAATGGATAGCCCCCAACAGTCAAGTCTTGGACTTGGGCTGTGGGGACGGTAGCTTTTTAGAGTTTTTGCAAAAGCAAAAGCCGGTGCACTCTTACGGAGTAGAGATTGACGATGCACGCGTTCTCTCTTGCGTGCAAAAAGGCTTAAATGTCATCCAACAAAATCTTGAAGGGGGCTTAGCCCTTTTTGAGAATAATAGTTTTGATACGGTTGTCTTGTCTCAAACACTTCAAACAATTCATCAAACAGAAAAAATCTTGCGTGAAGTAGTTCGTGTCGGCAAAGAATCCGTCGTGTCTTTCCCAAACTTTGGTCACTGGTCCCATCGCTTGGCGGTAGGTTTGGGTCATATGCCAGTGTCTAAGAGCCTTCCATACCAGTGGTACAACACACCTAATGTACGTGTACTCACAGTAGCTGACTTTGAAAGGTTGGCCTCCAGTCTTGGATTGAAGATTGTTGATCGCTGTATCTTGCACGAAGGTAGAGAGGTGACCTTGCTACCCAATTTCTTTGGTAGCCTTGCTTTATTCCGCGTTCGACGTGCTTAGTGGCATTCGGTCCTGGCTAAAAGATTTTCGGGTTTACCTGGAATGGCCTTGCCTGAGAATGCTCTTTTTGGGCTTCTCTGCGGGCTTGCCCCTCTTACTTATCCTAGGAACACTCAGCTTTTGGTTGAGAGAAGCGGGAATTGATCGTAGCACTATTGGCTACTTAACTTGGGTTGGTCTAATTTACGCCTTTAAGTGGGTTTGGGCACCTTTGGTAGATAGATTGCCCATCCCCATTTTGACGAGAGTGCTCGGTAGAAGGCGTAGTTGGCTTCTCTTTGCGCAGGCCTTAATTGTTATTGGTCTCCTTGGAATGGCAAGCGTTGATCCTAAGGTAGCACTCAATCAAATCGTGTGGTGCGCCTTGCTAGTTGCCTTTGGTTCTGCCACTCAAGATATTGCTCTAGATGCGTTTCGGATTGAGTCAGCTGATAGTGATCGCCAAGCAGCTTTATCAGCCACTTATCAAACGGGCTATCGGCTTGCTTTGATTTGGTCGGGCGCTGGTGTTTTATGGTTGGCGGCTCGCGTTGAGACTGGTTCCGGCTCTTATGATGTAGACGCGTGGCACTTTGCTTACCTCTGCATGGCAGTCTCCATTGGTATTGGAGTAATCACTACTTTATTAAGTAAAGAGCCTCTCAAGGTTCAACTTGCCAAAGTACGTAATGCCAAGGAATGGCTTCATCAAACATTGGTTGAACCGTTTTCCGAATTTATTTATCGTTATGGTTGGCACGCGGTCATCATTTTGTCTTTGATTGCGATTTACCGCATTAGTGATGTCGTGATGGGGATTATGGCCAACCCCTTTTATGTTGACATGGGTTACACCAAAGATGAGGTGGCTGCAGTCAGCAAGGTATTCGGCGTCATCATGACTTTGGTTGGCGCTTTTGTAGGCGGTGTTTTAACGATGCGATTCGGGGTGATGCGCATCTTATTCTTAGGCGCCATTTTGTCGGCACTGAGTAATGTATTGTTTGCTTGGCTAACTACCCAAGGACATGATTTGCATGGCTTGATTTGGGTGATATCAGCAGACAATCTGAGCTCTGGAATTGCCAGTGCTGCATTTATTGCCTTCCTATCATCTCTAACCAACATTCGTTATTCAGCAACGCAGTACGCCTTATTTAGCTCGATGATGCTCTTGTTGCCAAAGTGGTTGGCTGGATTCTCCGGGGCTTTTGTTGACGCCTTTGGTTACCAAGTTTTCTTTTATGGCACGGCCATTATTGGAGCGCCAGTGCTAGTCTTGATTTGGTTAGCTATTCGCTTGCGTATCGTCGAATTTAAAAAGCACGATGCCCAAGTTTCCCATCAACAGTAAGCTCAAGTTCCCCCTAGATCGACCAATCGTAATCCACAACTAAGGGCGCGTGATCTGAAAAGCGCTCATCCTTGTAGACAGAAGTTTTCTGAGCACTATTAGCAATGGTTGGGGTGGCAATCTGATAGTCAATACGCCAACCGACATTCTTAGCATAGGCTTGGCCACGGTTACTCCACCACGTATAACAAGTCTCACTAGCCTCAGGCTCAATCTTGCGATAGATATCTACGTAGCCAACTTTATCGAACAGATTGGTCAGCCATGCGCGCTCTTCAGGTAGAAATCCTGAGTTCTTAACGTTGCCCTTCCAATTTTTGAGATCGATTTCATGGTGGGCGATATTGACATCACCACAGAGCACGATTTCTTGACCAGATTTTTTGAGTTGAATGAGGTGAGGCAAGAAAGTGTCGAGATAGCGATACTTGGCTTCTTGTCTTTCTGGAGAGCTTGATCCAGACGGCATATATACCGAGATGATGGAGAGTTGCTTAAAGCGGGTTTCTACATATCGACCCTCGGCATCAAACTCCTCATTGCCGTAGCCATAGAGTACTTCATCAGGTTTGTGGGGTGTGTAGATGCCACAGCCGCTATAACCCCTCTTCTCAGCATGATGGAAGTAGCCCTTTAGACCGTCAGGATTGAGGATGGCATCTTCTAAATCATCGCGCTGGGCCTTGAGCTCCTGCATGCAGATAAAATCTGCCCTCTGCGTTATGGCCCATGGCAGGAAGCCTTTTTTGACTGCGGAACGGATACCGTTGAGGTTGGCGGAAATGATGCGTAACATGTAGTCTATGAGCTCAGAAAATTCTAATCAAGTTAACTTTATTCGTTTTGCCCTAGAGGCAAAGGTTTTGTCGTTTGGGGAGTTTAAAACCAAAGCGGGACGGCTATCTCCTTATTTCTTTAACGCAGGTGGATTTAATGATGGAG
>CAIMOW010000139.1 GCA_903843235.1 uncultured beta proteobacterium
CGTATGCTGTTGGGTATCCTAATCACGATATCTCTAATTATATTAATAGTGTCATGATTTGCTCAAGCAGGGGTCCTTTTCATTCCACTTTAAGCCCTGGGTAGCTGTTTAATTTACCTAAATCTATAGACTCTAGAGCTACTTTTGAGGCTTTTTCTTTATCTGGAGACCGTCTTTATGGGTTGAACGATTAGTTGAAATCAAGGAAAGGAGGAGTCGTTCAAACGTCAATCAATTTAGAGTCTTTTGCATGTCATGTCGCTGAAAGCGCATTGCTGTGCCATCTACACGGATGCGTTTCCACACAGAATCTTTTTCTTCTTGACTAAAAAATACCCAGTTACTTACTTCATTGAGGGTGCGACCGCAACCCTGACATATCTCATCGTATAGAGTTGTACAGACACCAATGCAAGGCGAATCTGAATGTTCATCTCCGGTGGAAAGTGAGTTTGCCCCGCTCTGGTTTATTGGATTGTTTGATTGCGTCATAGCGCTACTGTAGACGATTTCAATGGACTGTGCTCTGATAGCTCATCAACATAAGTCACAATACCTTGATGCTCACGCTCTAAAAATAGTTTGATGGCTTTTGAAAATTGTGGATCTGCAATCCAGTGAGCCGAATGAATTGTGGTTGGCATAAAACCTCTAGCCATTTTATGCTCGCCTTGGGCGCCACCTTCAAATATTTGAATATTGTCACGTATGCAGTATTCAATTGCTTGATAGTAAGCAGTTTCAAAATGCAGGCAATCCACATAGTCAATCGCACCCCAATATCTACCATATGCTTTTGCATTGGGTTTATCCACAATCAGTAGTGAACAGGCGATTCTCTGGTTATCTCTATTGGCTATGATCAAATGTAAGATTTCAGGCATCGTGCGAGCGAGTTCCATAAAGAAATCTTCGGTAAGGTAGGGTGAAGATTGATGCTCTAGATAGGTATTTTCATAACAACGATAGAAGAATTCCCAATCGGATTTAGACGTATCTACCCCCGGTAGATGGATGAAGTTAATATTTTCTGCCGCGACTATCGCACGCTCGCGACGAATATTTTTACGGCGCTTCATCGTTAGCACCGCTAAAAATTGTTCAAAATCTGTGTACCCTGGGTTTTCCCAATGAAATTGCACTGAATCACGCAACATGAATCCCTGCTCAACCATAGCATCTATTTCAGATCGTTCTGGAAAAAGGATATGGACTGAGGAGAACCCATTTTGGGTAACCACACTCTTCAAACCAGCAAGAAGGGTGGTGCGTATCTGTGCAGAATCTTCACTAGTGGTACAAAGCAGTCTTGGGCCTTGAACAGGGGTAAATGGGATTGCGCAGAGAGCTTTGGGGTAATAACGCATACCGTGCTGTTCATAAGCTTGAGCCCATGACCAATCGAATACAAATTCACCGTATGAATGCTGTTTGAGATAGAGTGGCATTGCACCAATGAGCTTCGAATTGTCGGGGGACTTTAAAACCAGATGGGTAGGCTGCCAACCCGTGGCTCCACCAACACAGCCACAACGCTCTAACGCACTGAGAAATTGATGGCTTAAAAATGGACCTGCATCTGACGGAACAATGGCATTCCACTCCCTTGCGGATACTTCAGCAAGGCTTCCAATAATCTCGAGTTGATATTCCTGCTTGTTCAATGCAAATTAGCGCTGAATCAATTCAATTTTGTAACCATCAGGATCGGTTACAAAGGCAATAATGGTATCGCCACCCATAACAGGGCCAGCCTCGCGAGTGACATTGCCTCCAACCGCTTTAATCTTATCGCATGCAAAGTAGGCATCGGGGACTTGAATGGCAATATGTCCGTAAGCACTACCCATTTCATATGAATCAACACCATGGTTATAAGTTAACTCGATTTCTGATTGGCCATCGGCATTGCCTTTACCGTAGCCAACAAATGCAAGAGAATACTTTTGCTCTGGGCGATCTGTAGTGCGTAGTAGGTTCATACCCAAAACATTGGTATAAAAATCAATAGAGCGAGGCATATTGCCGACTCGAAGCATGGTGTGAAGAATCATCATGATTTAAATATAACTCGAATTGAATGTTCTTGTTGGGCCTGAAAAAACCCAGGGCAAGCCTGGGTTTAGCATCAGATGGACCCGGATTTATTGGATCTTGGCCTTGGCACGGAGCTTTTGCATCATCTCTGTAAATTTTGCTTTTTGCCAATTTTGGTCTGAGGCGATCATTTGCTTTAGCTGATCTTTAATCTCTTCCATGGGTGGCGCCTTGACATCGCGAACATCATCCATCTTGATGATATGCCAGCCGAATTGTGTCTTGACTGGTTTATCAGTAATTTGACCTTTTTTCAACTGCACCATGGCCTTTGAAAATTCAGGAACCAAAGATTTTTCACTTACCCAACCGAGATCACCGCCAGAAGGTGCGGAGCCAGGATCTTTGGATTTTTCTTTGGCGAGCTCTTCAAAATTTGCCCCAGCTTTGAGTTGAGCGATAATCGCTTTGGCATCTGCTTCTTTTTCAACTAGGATATGCTCGACGTGATATTCCTTGCCGGTGTACTGACTCTTCACAGATTCATAAGCAGCTTTAAGATCTACTTCTGCGACCCCTTCTTTTTCGACATAATCTTGAAAGACGGCGGCAACCAGAATACCCATACGTGATTGCTCAATCTGTTCTTTAACGGCATCGCTCTGGGATAAGCCACGCTTATCGGCTTCTTGCAGGATTAATTCACGGGTTACCAGCATCTCGCGCGCCTGATCGCGAACTTGTGGGTTATCAGCCTGACCAGTTTTTTGCACTAACTTATCCAGTTGCGCCTTTGGAATAGATTTACCGTTCACAATGACGGCATTTTGGGCAAAAACAGGGCTTACTATTAGCGTGGCGCCAAGTACGGTGATGCTTAAAATTTTAGGTATGGAGATCATGTCAGGTAGTCAAAATGGGTTAGAAACAAATTGCTATCGGTATTAAACACTATTTATTGGGGCTTAAACCTCATCAGGGGCTAAGGCATTGATAGTTAAAGCATGTATCTCGCCTGGGATGTGTTTTTGCAGGGCGGCATATACAGCCCTGTGACGGCTTACTAGGTTGAGCCCTTGAAATTCCGGGGTGTATAAGGTGACTTTGAAGTGCCCACCGCCACTAGCAGCACCCGCATGACCTGCATGAAGGTGACTTTCATCCTCTATCATTAGTTTAGTGAGATTGAATGAAGCCCTGAGATCTTGCTCAAACAGTTTGATACGCTCTTGATTGAGGGTCATGCTGCTGGATGCTCCATATGGCGACCGAGCCAAATGCCTTGGGCAATTACAAATACGATGAGTAAGCCAGTGCTGCCAAATAATTTGAAATTAACCCAAGCTTCTTCTGAGAACTCAAAGGCTACATATAAATTTAAGCAACCCATTAGGAAAAAGAAGCATGCCCAAGCCAGATTCAGCTTATGCCAGACCGATTTTTCGCTCTCTTGTTTTAAGGTGATCTGCTTGCCCATCATGACCTGAATCCAGTTCTTATTAAAAAACAGCAGGCTAACGAATAAGGCGCCAGAAAACAGCCAATAAAGAGCAGTTGGTTTGAGTTGAATAAAGGTCTTGTCATGCAAGAAAATCGTCAAGCTACCAAACACCACAATCATGACTAGACTAACCCACTGCATGGCATCAATTTTTCGGTGGCGATAGTAAACCCACAGAATCTGCCCAACTGTTGCGATCATCGCAACAATAGTGGCAGTATAAATATCCCCTAATTTAAAGGCGACAAAGAAAAGGATAATCGGGAAGAGGTCAAATAAAAATTTCATATGGCATTATCCAACTATTTAGAGCTTACTGATCTTCTGTGGGTTTGGCGTTTGCGCTAGGCTCAAACTGCAGTGAGGCGGAGTTGATGCAATACCTCAAGCCTGTTGGCTGTGGACCATCCTCAAAAACGTGCCCTAAATGGGCATCACAATGGCTGCAAAGGACCTCTGTGCGAACCATGCCATGAGTCATATCCTTGTGCTCGACAATTGCAGCAGTATTCAGTGGGGCGTTATAACTGGGCCATCCACAACCAGCATCGAATTTATTATCCGATAAGAATAGGGGGGTATCGCAACAAACACAGTGATACTGACCTTTATCCCAGTGGTCCCAAAATTTACCGGTGAATGGACGCTCTGTGGCCGCCTCTCGAGAGACGCGATATTCAATATCAGTCAGATCTTGTTTGTATTCTTGGTTCGTTTTTTTCATGCTGTAAATAATATTCCGGTTTAGAGCTCTAAGATGAGCAACTCACTGAAATGGCCTGAAGATGATCTGCAGGGGCTTGTGAGTAACTTTCGTGTTCGGGTTGCTCATCAAAAGGCTTGCTCAGAATATTCAATAGCTTAAGAACTTCAGAAAAATCATCCTGCTGGGCAAGTGATATTGCCTGTTGTGCTAAATGATTCCTGAGAACGTACTTCGGATTTACTTTGTTCATGAGTGTTCTACGAGTGTCATCATCTAGTGACTCCCTTGCTAGCCTGGCAAGATAATCCTTTAACCATAAATCAATGCCTTCTCGATCCACAAAGTGATCTTTCAGTAAAATATCTTCAGGTAGCATATCTTTCTTAATTGCTCCTAAACTTCTAAAGAGCGTGGTGTAATCTACGCGTGAATCATGCATGAGTTGCAGCAAGCGTTCAATGAGGCCTATATCAGCATCTTCAGGCATATGTAAGCCCAACTTATCTCGGAAGCTTTTTTGCCAATCCGCGGCATAAGTCATTGGAAATTCCTCAAGAGCACTTCTTAAAAGTGTCTGCGCCTCTTCGCTAGCATGGCTAAGCTCAATCAAGGGCAACATTGCACTGGCAAGACAGGCCATATTCCAATGCATGATTTGCGGTTGGCGGTGATATGCATATCGACCTGAGTGATCGCTATGATTGCAAATATGGTCGATTTGAAATTGATCCAGGAACCCAAAGGGGCCATAGTCAATGGTGAGTCCTAGTGCGCTAATATTGTCACTATTGAGAACACCATGACAAAAGCCAACTGCTTGCCATTGAGCTACTAGCGCTGCACTTTTCTTGCAGATGTTTTGGAATAATGCAAGATAGGATTCTGCAGAATCAAGGCAATTGGGATAATGATTGGCTAGTAGATCATCTGCTAACTCTCTTAATCTCTCGGTATTTTGCAGTGATGCAAAGTGCTCGAAGTGCCCCACCCTGATAAAGCTGGGTGCAAGCCTGGCGCAGACAGCAGCTGTCTCCATGCTTTCTCGTATTACTGGCATTTTAGATCCCACCACTGCTAAAGCTCTACTAGTTGGAATGCCTAAAGCGTACATTGCTTCGCTACAGAGAAATTCTCTAATTGAAGAGCGCAATACAGCTCTACCATCTCCCATGCGCGAGTAAGCAGTCTTGCCCGCACCTTTAAGTTGTAGTTCTTGACCTGCAATATCGCCCAGTAGAATGGCTCGGCCATCTCCAAGCTGTCCAGCCCATACGCCAAATTGATGCCCGCTATAAGCGCTTGCGATCGGGTTCGTAAATTGATGAGATTCTGTTTCTAAAGAGTTCCCCGCTAGAAGCTCTAGCCACTGTTGATCAGTCGGCAAATTATTGCTTGTAACGGAAAGATCGATTAGCTCTGCGCAAGATTTAGAAAGCGCTACCCAATAAGGTTTAGGAATTGAAGTGGGTGGGGTATGGCGAGCAGCGTCGTCGCCTTTCAGTGGGAATGCCATAGTGAGGCTATTCTAGGGGGATTTCCTAATCTGCGCCGAAGCCCTTAAAATAGACAAATGGAAAATAAAGTTCAAATCAATCCAGCTACCCAACTAGCTAATTTGGGTGAAGAATTAAATGTCCCATTTTTGAAGTTATTGGGCGTACGCTTTCTCAGTGCAGAAATGGGTAAGGGTGAGATTTTGTTGGCATTAAAGCCTGAGCACACCAATACCTGGGAAGTTGCCCATGGTGGCGTCTTATTGACCTTGATGGATGTGGCTATGGCAGTCGCTGCACGCTCCGCCGATCCTGGTGATCGCAGTGTTGTCACGATTGAACTCAAAAATAACTTTATGCAAGCAGCTACCGGCATCTTACGAGTCAAAGCGGATACCATTCGTCACACTGCCACTATGGCATTTTGTGAGGCCAAGCTTTACAACGATCAAGGTGAAGTGTGCTGTATGTCCACTGGAACTTTTAAGTACCTTAGACGTTTAGCGACGCGTAATGCCAAAGGTGAGCGCGTAGTAAACGATGACCTACGCGAGCAGTAGGCAATATTTTTTAAACCGCCAGGTTAGATCCTGGTGCGGCAGTCAGTTCGCCGGTGACAACATCATGACCAATGGTGCCGTTCGCATCAAAGCGGCGTTCAACCATTTCAAAAGTCCCATCCTTACGAACTCTTAACACCGTACTTGAACGGGTGCCATACGAAGGGGTTTTGATAAATGCAGGGGAGAGTGCTTTTTCCCAGTCTTTACTGACTCCAGTGCTAGGCAATTCGTGATCGCTGGCTTCATGGGTATCCGCTAAAAGCCTTAAATAATGATCGGCATTTTTTAATTCACCACTATCCATTGCCAAGGTTTGGGCAAAAGCTGCCACACGGTGGTTTACTTTTGGCCAAGGCGTATCCAACATTGCATTGGAAAGTCCATATACCCCAGGATTTAAGGCTTGCTCAGGGAAAATCTTTCGAGGGCGAATATTTTGACCCATCATCAAGCGATTACTTACCCAGTGCATTTGGGCGTTTTCTGGATCACTTAGATCGGCCATTAATAAATTGAAGCCGTTGTATTGCCCGAAACGCTTTGAATTCAATTGAATAAATTCATTAGGGCGATCCCTGCCTGTGAGATACATCAAAGATAATTCTCCCCGCGTTCTCGCATCGGGTTTCTTTTCGCTAGGTGCTCGCACATTGGTGAGTGCTGCAAAACGCCCCGTTTTTGAAAACCCTAGCCATGTTCCCGGGTTACCCATTACATCAGCCTTATCTTTGCCTGCCAATACATGGGGGTGGTCTTCCCACCAATTCATCTGCTCGGTATGGCGTTCGTAGAATTCGTCACGATTAGCAGCCACCACCAATGGGTAGTCTGGGTGTGATTTCCAAGCGAATAAGATCAGGCACATATGAGTTAAGAATCTAGATCTCGAGCAATTGATAGGGTAGTAAGCTCATTTTTAACACAGGTCCAGCCACGCTACCTAGATGAATTTCTCCCTGCTCAAGCGCCTCTAGCTTGCACTCTATCTGTAGCTTGATGCAATCAGGCTCATGTGGATCAATCGCAGAAAGCACCACCATGCCGGCTGGCTGCGAAGCATCACCAGAATGGAATAGCTCCACACCTGGCGCGTAGCTTATCAAATCCGATGAACCCATTCTGAGCCCCGCTATTTGTAAGCGGCGTTTAATCACGCCACGATATTGACTACGAGCAACAATTTCTTGACCTGGATAACAACCCTTCTTGAAGTCGACTCCAGCAACGGATTCAAAATTAATCATTTGCGGTACAAATTGCTCCTGAGTTTCCAAAACGATTCTTGGAATAGCGCTGCATACTTCAAGTAAATTCCATTGCATTAGTGCAGCCGCATCAACTAAGCCTTCAGATTGATTGGGCGTTGCTATTAAAACCCTCTCAATAGATTGACCTTGAAAAAAAACATCGGGCATTCTCAACATCAGTGAATCGGTGGTAGCGGTATTTAATTCAGCTTGAGAACCATAGAAGCCTGAGATTTGCCAAGCATCGGACACATCGCTTACTTTTGCTTTGGAGCGCAAAATAAACATGGAAAGACGCTTTGCGGTACTAGCGGCGATATCTTTTGAGATGAAAAGGGCGAAGCGATCTTCCCCTTCATCATTTTGAGGAAAGAGTGCAAGCCATGCACTGGCCAATAAACGACCCTTGGGACTACAGTAACCGACTAAACGGACAGCAGAAGACCCCTCAGCGATTTCACCTGGTTTTGAGCGCTTTAAGCCTAAGACAGAATTTGTCAGCTGATTTTGTAAAAAACTAGCTGCATCAACACCCTCGACCAATATCAGACCCCAATCTGATAGTGGTACATATCCAAAAGTGGGGTTTATTAGTGCAATTGGGGCATTTTTTGGGGTAATTGTCATCACGCTTTTATCATAGCCTGATGAGCAGAAAATTTCACAGAAGAGCGCTTTTCACCCAAAAACGAATCTCGGGGTATGGGCTACATCCATTTCAAAAAATGAGCCTTGGTTTGTTGGTCTGCCTTGTACTGGTATATGGGGCAATATTCCTCTTGCCGGTTGTACCGAGCCAGCCCAATACTCCCGATGGTTTGAGTTACCTAGTAAAAATTAAGCCTCAATCTGGGCTCACTGCGATTGCACAGCAATTATCGGAGCAAGGTTTAAGAGTTACACCACTACTTTTTAAATTTGGTGCAGGTTCACTATTCGTTGCTGGAAAACTGAAGCCTGGTACTTATTTGCTGCCATTACGGGGTAGCTTAGGTAAGGTACTAATACAGATGGCACGCGGAGATAGGGTCCGAGAAAGTATTGCGATCATCCCGGGGATGACCATTTGGCAGTTACGGGCTTTGATAGATGCCCACCCTGCCTTAATTCACCAGACCAAGGGTATGAGCTCTAAAGAACTTCTCCAAAGTCTTCATTTGAGCTACCCAAGTGATGAAGGGCTTTTCTTTCCTGACACTTATGTATTTGACCCTGACGAACCTGACATCAACATCTATCGACGATCTTCTCAAGCCATGCAAAAACAGTTGGCACTCGCATGGGAAAAGATAGCGATGCAAAGCCCCTTAAAGTTGCCCTATGAACTTCTCATACTGGCATCTATCGTTGAGAAGGAGACCGGTAAGTCTGGTGATCGAGATTTAGTGGCAGCTGTGTTTACCAATCGCCTCAATAAAGGCATGCTTTTACAAACAGACCCAACCGTTATCTACGGGATTGGTAGCAATTTTAATGGCAATCTGCGGAAAAAAGACCTCCGCAAAGACAGTCCTTACAATACCTACATGCATAAAGGTTTGCCACCAACCCCGATAGCAATGCCAAGTAAAGAGTCTTTGCAGGCTGCCGTACATCCGGCAGAAAGTGGTGCCCTGTATTTTGTTGCAAAAGGGGATGGTACTAGCCACTTTTCAAAATCTTTAAATGAACATGAGGCAGCAGTTGACCGTTATCAGCGTAGGCCTGCTCATACCCCTGTAAATCCTTAAGTTACTCAAACACGTTACCGATCATGAACATCCAGTACCCAGGATATTTTCTTAGCTTTGAAGGCATTGATGGCGCCGGGAAAAGCACGCACATCGAAGCCTTTGCTGAGCTATTACAGCAACGACATCCAAACCGTGAAGTGTTAATGACGCGTGAACCAGGTGGCACAACTCTGGGTGAGCAATTAAGAAATTTGTTGCTTGCTGCCCCCATGAATCTAGAAACAGAGGCTTTGCTCATGTTTGCAGCAAGGCGCGAGCATATTGCTCAAGTGATTGAGCCAGCTCTTCAAGCTGGCAAGATCGTGATCTCGGATCGGTTTACAGATGCAAGCTTTGCCTACCAAGGTGGGGGGCGAGGCTTAAGCTTAGAAAAATTGAACGCTTTAGAAATGTGGGTGCAGGGTAGAGCTGGCGGCACCTTACTCCAACCTAATTTGACTGTCTTGTTTGATTTACCAGGCACCATTGCACAGGCGCGCCGTTCACAAGTGCGAGCACCGGATAAGTTTGAGCAAATGGATTTAGATTTCTTCGAGCGCGTCCGTCAAGAATATTTGCGCCGGGCTAAGGCTGATCCGAAACGTTTTCATATTATTGATGCAACTCAAACTCGTGATGTTATCTGGGAAGAGCTCAAATCACTTCCTCTTGGTAGCTAGATGAGCCAAAATGCTTACTGAATCCAGCGAGTCAAAAGTTGCCCCATGGCTAGCGCCCCTCTGGGAAAGTCTTGATCTCACCACGTTTCCTAATGCGATCCTATTGCATGGGCAATCGGGTATTGGTAAGTTTGAATTTTCTATTGAGCTAGCTAAGGCCTTGCTGTGTGAGAGCTCAACTGGGACTGGCTCTAAACCTTGCAACCATTGCGAAGCATGCCACTGGTTTGATTCTGGAAATCATCCTGACTTTATAGCCCTTGTACCCGAAACCCACCGAAAGTTTTTACCACATGGTGATTTTGAGAGTGATGGCGAGTCTCCCAAGAAAACCAAATCGGCACGCGATGACTCTGATGGTGATGTAGCCGAAAAGAAGGAAAAGAAAAATATTTCGATTGAGGAAACCCGCAGTGCAATAGAAGGACTCTCCATTGGGACGCATCGTGGTGGCAATCGGGTGATCTTGATTTATCCATTGGAGATGTTACGTTCAGACGCTGCCAATACTCTATTGAAATCTTTGGAAGAGCCTCCTGCAAACACGATATTCATTTTGCTGGCCGATCGACTGGATCGCGTACTTCCCACCATTCGATCGCGTTGTCGTTTGTTAAGCGCTCCTAGACCAGATCGAGCATCTGGCTTAAGTTGGTTGCGCTCTCAACTTCCGCGCATCAGTGGGGCAAAAATCATCGAAGCTGAGGTTGAATCCATTTATGACGAACAGGGTGGGGCGCCCTATGCTGTTTTTGAATCCCTGCTTGCTAGACACAATAAAGATGAAAAAGATGATCTGACGATTGCCATCCAAGCATCTCGTTATGTTCTTCAGGCAATGTCACAAGGTGCGCGCATCAACTGGCTTGATACTGCAGAAAAAACCAACAAGGCGCAATTTTCCATCTTGCTGGCAACGATGCAACGTTGGATTTCCGATGTGCAAGCCGTTGGTAATGGCGCTGCGCCACGTTATTACCCTAAGCATCAATCAACACTGAAGGCGCTTTCTCAACAGGCTCGCACACCAAAATTACTGCGTTTCTGGAAATCACTAGTACAGGCCCGTCGCTCAGAAAATCATCCATTAGCAACCCGTATTCAGTTAGAAGCGTTGCTTTCCCAATATCAACAAATATTTGAAGACTAAAATGGCGGGTCATGTTTATAGACTCCCATTGCCATCTCGATTTCCCTGAATTTCAGACCCGCTTACCAGAGGTTCTAGCCAATATGGCCCTGGCCAAAGTAAAAAATGCGCTCTGTATATCTGTGGATCTACCGGATTTTCCCAAAGTCCTCAAACTGGCCGAAGATTATCCCCATCTATATGCTTCAGTCGGGGTGCATCCGGATTACGAAGATACGCCTGAGCCAAGCGTTGATTTCCTTATAGAAACAGCAAAACACCCCAAAATTATCGCCATCGGTGAAACCGGTCTGGATTACTACCGAATGGGTGATCGCAGTTATGAGTCCATGGAGTGGCAAAGAGAGCGCTTTAGGGTGCATATACGGGCAGCCATTATTTCGGGCAAGCCATTGATCATCCACACTCGCTCTGCATCTGTAGATACTTTAAAAATCCTTAAAGAAGAGGGTGCTGAGAAAATTGGCGGGGTAATGCATTGCTTCACAGAATCCCTAGAGGTGGCTAAAGCAGCCATGGAGATGGGCTTTTATATCTCCTTTTCGGGCATTGTGACCTTTAAAAGCGCAAAAGACCTGCAAGAGACCTGTAGACAGGTTCCACTGGATAGAATACTCATTGAAACTGATTCCCCTTACTTAGCTCCAATTCCGTATCGCGGCAAGATTAATGAGCCAGCCTGGGTAGCTAAAGTTGGTGAATTTGTAGCCAGCTTGAAGGGCGTTTCCGTAGAAAAGCTTGCAAATCAAACTTCTGAGAATTTTTTCAAATGTTTTCAAGTATATAGAGATGCTTTATGAAGTTAAGTATAAAGTTATATCTTAGTCTTGCCATCTGTCTATTGGGCTTTTCAGGCCTGATTTACGGTCAAACTGAAGATCAAATTACCAGTTTCACAAAAGCAGCTAAATTTGACGATATTTCGGTGGTTAAATCCCTTATTAATGCTGGTTTAAGCCCAAATACGCTAGATCCAAAGGGAAATCCCATGCTTTTTCTGGCGGTGAAGGAAAACTCCTCAAAAGTTATCGATTATTTGACCAATTTACCTGGAATTGAGATCAGTCTAGCCAATCAGAGTGGAGAAACCCCTTTAATGATTGCGTCCATTGATGGCAATCTACCAGTTGTTAAGTACCTTGTTTTAAGCAAAAAGGCTAATCTGAACAACCCTGGATGGACTCCATTGCAATATGCCTGTACCAAAGGTCATCTTGAAGTTGCCCAATTCTTAGTGGCTAATGGGGCTAAAGTGAATGCACTAAGTCCAAATAATTCAACAGCCTTGATGATGTCCGTGATGTCGGGAAACGAATACCTTGTTAAATACCTTTTGGATAATGGCGCAGATCTCAAAATACGCAATCAACAGGGGCTAACTGCAATCGACTTTGCTGATATATATACCAAGCCATGGATAGGAGATGGACTTAGATCTAGATGGGCAAAGCTTTACAAA
>CAIMOW010000140.1 GCA_903843235.1 uncultured beta proteobacterium
TGCACCCAGGAATAGCAAGATGAAAACAGCACAAGAACTTCGCGTTGGTAACGTAGTAATGATCGGCACCGATGCCATGGTCGTTTTGAAAGCCGAATATAGCCGCTCAGGCCGTAACTCCTCTGTTGTGAAAATGAAATTCAAGAATTTGTTAACAGGCGCACCTAACGAAGGTGTTTACAAGGCCGATGACAAGTTTGATGTGGTGATCCTCGATAAGAAAGATTGCACCTACTCTTATTTCGCTGACCCAATGTATGTATTCATGGACACCGAATACAACCAATATGAAGTTGAAGCAGAGTTCATGGGTGACGCACTGCACTACCTCGAAGAAAGCATGCCATGTGAAGTCGTGTTCTACGAAGGTAAAGCACTTTCAGTAGCAATGCCAAACTCCTTAGTTCGTGAAATTATTTACACAGAGCCAGCAGTTAAAGGTGATACGAGCTCTGGCAAAGTTTTGAAGAGCGCAAAATTGGCAACTGGCTATGAATTGCAGGTGCCTTTGTTCTGCAGTACTGGTGACAAGATTGAGATTGACACACGCACTGGTGAATATCGCAGCCGCGCTAACTAATCAGCAATACCATCAACCTTAGGGTTGATATTAAAAAGCCCGGCATGCCGGGCTTTTTATTTCCAAACTACCCCTCATAATATGCAAACCATGAGTAGCAGCCTTTCTCCAGAAATCACCCGACTGGAGCTCCACGAGCTCCCCCAATTGGTTGACTGCGTTCGTCGCTGCTATGGTGAAAGCTACCCGAATACAGCGATGTATGACGTAGACCAACTAAAGGAAATGATCACGAATAAGTTAATGCACTCGGTCATTGCAAAACTGAGTGACGGCCAAATTATTGGACACTGCGCTTTGACCTTTTGTGGAGCTCATAATATTTCCCCGGAAGCCGGAAAGATGATGGTCGATCCTAATTTTAGAGGACATCACCTTGCCGAAAAAATGGCTAAAAAACGAATTAATATCGCCTCTGAACTAGCTTTGCCTGGATTCTGGACTGAATGCGTCACCAATCATCCATATAGCCAGCGCGAAATGATTGCCTTCAATGCTAAAGAAACTGGGTTATTTATAGGAGATATGCCTGCGACTATCTCCATGAAGGGTCTAGAAAATCATTCCGATACGAGAATGTCTTTGTTGGTTTTTTATCTGCTATTAAATGATCGGCTGCACACTATCTTTATACCAAGTCAACATGCTGAACATCTAAAAGTATTAGCTAATGATTTAAATCTTCAGCGTAATATATTAAGCTCCAAAATTACCGGAAGCGGGAAAACCACCTTTCATACCCTTGTCAATTCAAGTATCCAAACTGCCAATATGTCCATAGATCACATTGGTGGTGATTTAATTTCCGCGGTCAATAATGAACTCAAGCAACTTGAAGTGCTTAATGTAGCTTCTATTTATCTAGATATCCCAATCGAGCAAGAGGCAGCTGCAAATGCCTTTCTTGAACTAGAGGAAATTGGATTTTTCTGGGGATCTTGGATGCCCAATTTCTCAACTAAGGGAGACTCCCTGCGATTGCAGAAAATATATCAAGCAGTTAATATCGATACAATCGTCTGCGCAAGAACGCAGGGGGAAGACATCAAAAAATATGTCATTTCCGAGTGGCGAAGAGTTACACAAGTAAAATAAGCATTCCAGTCTTATTTGATTAGTTTCGTCTGCCTAAGCAAACCTATCGCATGTTGATACTGAGCCTCATCTTGCAACCCATCCCATGTCAATGATGTTGACTTAGGCATTAAACGATTAAGGCGACTAGCGGACTCAGATTGCTTGGCTTTTGAAACCTGAAGATTGGAAAGTAGTTGATCTGCAAGGTCAGGACGATTGCAAATTAAGACGGCATCGCAACCTGCCTCGAGTGCAAGTTCAGCACCCTTCACTACAGACCCGGCAACACTAGCCCCCTCCATCGAGAGGTCATCGCTGAAGATCACTCCTTCGAAGCCTAATTCTTGACGCAGTACTGAATGTAGCCAGATCTTAGAAAAACCTGCCGGCAACTCATCTACTTTTGGATAGATCACATGCGCCGGCATTACCGCTGCCAAACTTAGATCCAACCACTCATAAGGTTTGGCATCGTCATTAAGGATTTCCACTAAGGACCGCTCATCTACTGGAATAGCCACATGAGAATCAGCCTCAGCCCAACCATGACCCGGGAAGTGTTTGCCGCAGTTACCCATACCTGCCAAACGCAAACCTTCATTCAGACTCTTTGCCAGAGCAAAAACAATTTGTGGGTCACGACTAAAAGAACGATCACCAATCACACCACTGCGACCAAAATCCAAATCGAGTACCGGCGTAAAACTAAAGTCGACACCACAGGCACGTAACTCAGAAGCTAGAACGTAGCCACAAGCAGTGGCTACAGCCATTGCCAGCGCCGCCGATTCAGCAGCATGGGTAGATGCACTTTTAGCCGCCCAAAGTTCGCCCAATTTACGCATCGCTGGCAGATGGGTGAAGCCATCGGTCCTGCAGCGCTGCACTCTGCCGCCCTCATGATCAATCGAAATCAATACGTCGGAGCGAAGCTTTTTAATCTCAGAGCTTAACTTGGTAAGTTGCTTGCGATTGGAAAAGTTACGGCCAAAGAAAATGACGCCACCCGTTAGCGGATCCAAAATGCGACGGCGATCTTCGGCATTTAACTCGAGACCAACGACATCTAGCGTAATCGGGCCAGGGTTCATGGTTGACTTACTCATCTCTTCCTTGTTATTTCTCTTTTTAGAACTGATTAAATTTTGTACTTACTTCTGAACGACGATGACATGAGCTATTGCCATATCCTGCTCGTCACTCACTGTTACTTGAGCTTCCCAGTTTTTCTCTTGCATAAATAGCGCTAATGCTCCCACATAGGAAGTGACAGGTTTACCGCTGGGTTCATTCAATGTCTGCAAAGAGCGCCAGGTCATGGGCATGCGCATACCCAAGCCAATGGCTTTCGAAAAAGCTTCCTTAGCCGCAAAACGCGTTGCTAAGAATGCAATCCCCCGCTTATGATTTCTGGCAAGACGATGCTTAAAGACCAGCATCTCATCGGGACCTAGAATTCTCTCAGCCAATCGACCATTGGTGCGGTCATAAGCTGCTTGTAAGCGCTCGATCTGCAGGATGTCTGTACCAATGCCAATGATCATTTTTTTATCTACTATTAATTTTTTAGGACTTTGCTCTGCCCTGAACCATAAGAGCCTTCATATCCACAATGGCTTTTTGCCATCCCTTGAACAAGGCTTCAGCAACAATGGCATGCCCAATATTGAGCTCAGATAATTCAGTAATGGCGGCAATAGGCAATACGTTTCCTTCGTGAAGACCATGTCCTGCATTGACTCTTAGGCCAATGCCGACACCGAACTGAGCAGCTTTTCTAATGCGCTCCAGCTCTTTTACTTGGGCACTGCCATGAAGATCTGCGTAACGACCAGTATGCAATTCCACTACGGTGGCCCCAACATCTTTAGCTGCCTGAATTTGCTTTTCTTCTGGGTCAATAAATAGCGATACCCGAATGCCTGCATTTTGTAATTGAGTGGTGGCTGCTTTAACAGCTCCAAAGTGACCCAATACATCTAGGCCGCCTTCGGTAGTAACCTCTTCACGCTTCTCGGGGACGAGACAAACATCATGTGGCTTGACCTGGCAAGCAATATTGAGCATCTCAGGCGTTACTGCGCACTCGAGATTCATACGCGTTTTGATTAATGGGCGCAGTGCCAATAAATCCGCATCTTTAATGTGACGACGGTCTTCGCGTAAATGCAGGGTGATTAAATCGGCTCCAATCTCTTCGGCTAAGCGTGCTGCCTTGAGAGGATCAGGGTAGATTGTCCCGCGCGCATTACGCAAAGTCGCTACGTGATCAATATTGATACCGAGCTCGAGGGCTTTGGAGTGACTCATTTGAGTAGATTACTAGATTTTCTTGAGATCAATCAAAATTTGACGGGTCGTCAATACCTGATCTTGCAAGTGCAGGCCAAGGAGGAAGCGCATCAACTGCTTACTCTCAGAGAGCGTCTCCGGATCAGAAAAATCCCCTGCTGCTATCGCCAAGAGGGATCTACCCGCTAGGGTGGGCCAATGACCAGGATCATCTACCTGCGCTGGTCGAACGCCGCGCTCAGGCTGATAGACATACTGTCGATCAAGCTCTGGAGGCTCATTAGTCTCAACACATCGATCCAATGCCGCCGCATATCCCGTCTCCTGTAATAGAGATAGTTCAAATGGTCGAAGAATTTCTTCTAAACCTTTAGATTGAAACTCTAAATTGGATAGAGCGGCGATGGTTTCTGTGTAGCGATCGTAAAGTTTTTCGTAATCATCTTCACGCGCCAGAAATTTAACCAGTAATTCATTGAGATAGAAACCACAAAGCAAGGCATCGCCTACTAATGATGGCGTGCCACCAACCCACTCCGACTTAGTTAGGGTGCGTAATTCTGATTTACCACTCCATGACACGAGTAGCGGCTGGAAACGTTGCAACACCGGACGCAAAGTGGAGTGTGGACGCTTAGCGCCTTTGGCAATCAACGCCATGCGACCATATTGCCGCGTGAATACATCCAGAATTAAGCTAGTCTCTTTATAAGGGATGCTGTGCAATACAAAAGCAGGTTCGTCAGCAACACGAATCGAGGCCATGAGTGTTACTCCAGGCCCTGCGCCCGAAGTTCAGCACGATCATCTGCCCAGCCACGCTTCACTTTGACCCAAGTCTCTAGGAAGACCTTGCCATCAAATAGTTTTTCCATATCAATACGGGCATCTGTAGAAATCTTTTTCAGGCGCTCACCTTTTGCACCGATGATCATCGCCTTATGGCTATCACGATCAACCAAAATGGTTGCAGCAATGCGACGCATTTTGCCATCCATCTTGAACTGATCAATGACTACCGTGCTGGTGTAAGGCAACTCTTCACCAGTAAAGCGAAATACTTTTTCACGCAGAATCTCAGCAGCCAAGAAACGCTCACTACGATCTGTTACGGTATCGACATCATAAATAGCTTCGCCTTCGGGCAAATATCCCTCTAAGACATCTAACAATCTTTGCACATCTGCAGGGCTCTTTGCGCTCATTGGGACGATTTCAGCGAACTCACATTTGTCTTGATCTTCGTGGCCACCCAGTTGGCTCCACGAGACAGACATATCTTTCATAAAGTTGAGTAGCGCCTGGTCACGCTCTGAAGGGGTCTGAAAGCGACTGTTAAATAAATCAAGCTTATTGAGTACGAGCACCACTGGAAGATCAGACGGGAGCAGTTTTAAAACCTTCTTATCATCCTCACCAAAGTAGCCAGCCTCCACTACAAAGCAAGCAACATTTACATCTTGCAATGCAGTTGTTACCGTGCGGTTCAATGCTTTATTCAAGGTGTTCATGAGACGTGTCTGGAAACCAGGTGTATCAATGAAAATGAATTGTGCCTCTTCACGATTCTGAATACCCAAAATGCGATGGCGCGTAGTTTGGGCTTTACGCGAAGTAATGCTGATCTTTTGACCAACTAAAGCGTTCAGTAAAGTCGATTTGCCCATATTGGGACGCCCGACAATGGCGATAGTACCGCATCTAAACACGATTAGCCCTTCAGCTTAAGATTGAACTGCTCTTCGGTCGATTCCTTCTTGGCCGCTTTTTTCTTAGCAGACCGAGTCTTCTTGGGTTTGCGAGATTCTTGTGGCAAAGCTTTCATTATTGCAATTAAAGCCAACTTAGCAGCCGCTTGCTCAGCAGCGCGGCGCGAAGCACCCTCACCTTTTACCGCTACTTTATGACTTGGAATAAGGCACTCGACTTCAAACTGTTGGTTGTGCGCAGCGCCAGTAGTGCCTGTAACGTTGTATGTTGGCAATGGTAATTGATAGCCTTGCAAACATTCTTGCAATAAAGTTTTGTCATCTTTACCCAAAGTCTTGGGATCGACATTCACCAAGATGATCGAATACAGCTTACGCAAACAAGTCTTTGCAGCATCAAAGCCGCCATCTAAAAAGATAGCTCCGGTAACTGCCTCAAGTGTGTCGGCCAAAATAGAAGGTCTGCGGAATCCGCCGCTCTTTAGCTCGCCCTCACCTAAACGCAGGTAGTCAGAAAGAGAGAGTGTTTGAGCGATTTCATATAAAGCCTGCTGCTTGACTAAATTGGCACGGACGCGTGATAGGTCGCCCTCATCCAAATCTGAATAGCGTTCATAAAGCATCTCGGCGACCACGCAATTGAGAATCGAATCACCCAAAAACTCTAAGCGCTCATTGTTTTTCTTGCTATGGCTACGATGCGTTAGTGCCTGATTGAGTAGCTCAATCTTTTTGAAACTATACCCAAGACGCTCTTGTAGCGGTGCAGTTTCGATAACGGCGCGCGCGTTCATGATTTACTGAAACCCACCAATACGACCCAAGGAACCTAGGTTGAGCCAAACAAAAAACGCTCTACCCACAATGTTTTGGTCTGGCACGAATCCCCAAAAACGGGAATCTGCACTGTTATCGCGATTGTCACCCATTGCAAAGTAATGTCCAGCAGGGATCTTGCAAATCAAACCCGCATTTTGGTATTGGCAGTTCTCAAATCCTGGGAAACGCTCCGCTGGAAAATTACCAGCCGGACGATCAGGATTATTTAGGATTTGGTGACTATTCCCACCTAAATCGATTGGAAAAGTCTCGGTAAACTCTTTGGCGTAACGCATGCTCTCGGGATCCAGATAGGCTTCCCCACCGCTATAACCCAAGGGCTGACCATTGATGGTGAGGCGCTTATCTTGATATTCAATGACATCGCCTGGCAAACCGACAATGCGTTTAATGTAATCAACGGATTCATCACGGGGATAGCGAAATACCACAACATCGCCACGTTTAGGTGAGCCTAATTCAACTACTTTCTTATTGATGACTGGTAAACGAATTCCGTAAGTGAACTTGTTTACCAAAATAAAATCACCAATTTGTAGCGTTGGGATCATTGAGCCGGAAGGAATCTTAAATGGCTCCACAATAAATGAACGTAATACAAACACTGCACAAATGACTGGGAAGAAGCTAGCCGAGTACTCTAGCCATAATGGCATGCGTTCAATGCCAGCAATCCGTCTTTGCGGTGCAAAGTAGAGTTTGTCAGTCACCCAGGCAACGCCTGAAACAATCACTAGAACAAATAGAATAAGAGCGAAGTTCATTAACCCTCCACCTGCAAAATAGCCAAGAAGGCCTCTTGTGGAATCTCTACGTTACCTACCTGCTTCATGCGTTTCTTTCCTTCTTTTTGCTTCTCTAGGAGTTTACGTTTACGAGAAATATCGCCGCCATAGCACTTGGCCAACACGTTTTTGCGCAATGCCTTCACATTCTCACGTGCCACGATGTTGCTACCAATCGCTGCCTGAATAGCCACATCAAACATTTGACGGGGAATAATGCTGCGCATTTTTGCCACAACCTCGCGTCCACGATGCTGGCTATTACTACGGTGAACAATCACTGATAAAGCATCAACGCGTTCACCGTTAATCAAAATATCTACCTTCACCACATCAGCCGGACGATACTCTTTGAACTCGTAATCCATCGAGGCATAACCCCGTGAAATGGATTTCATTCTGTCAAAGAAATCCATCACAATTTCGGCCATTGGTAATTCATAAGTCAGCTTTACTTGGCGACCTAAATAATTCATATCCGTCTGAATGCCCCGCTTACCAATGCACAAAGTAATGATCGAGCCAACATACTCTTGAGGCATGTAGAGATTGACGGTAACGATCGGCTCCAAAATGGTAGCGATCTTGCTGGGCTCCGGCATCTTCGATGGGTTATCCACCATCATCATGGTGCCGTCAGACTGCTCCACCTGATAGACCACAGTTGGCGCCGTAGTAATGAGGTTCATGTCGTACTGGCGCTCTAAGCGCTCTTGTACGATTTCCATGTGGAGCAGGCCTAAGAAGCCGCAGCGGAATCCAAAACCCAAAGCTTGCGATACCTCTGGCTCATAGAGCAAGGATGCATCATTGAGTTTTAATTTCTCAAGCGATTCACGCAACTGATCGTACTCGCTAGCCTCAACGGGATAAAGGCCGGCAAACACCTGCGACTTCACTTCTTTAAATCCTGGCAACGGAGAAGTTGCAGGTGTACGTCCTTGTTGGCCGGGTGCATGGGTAACCGTATCACCCACTTTTGCAGCCTTCAATTCTTTAATACCTGCAATCACAAAGCCTACTTGACCAGCCGACAGCTCTGGTCGATCAACAGACTTTGGGCTAAATACACCAACGTGCTCAACCAAATGCGTTGAGCCATTCGCCATTAATAAAATTTTATCTTTGGGTTTTAGAGTGCCGTTGACTACGCGGATTAACATCACCACACCCACATAGTTATCGAACCAGGAGTCGATGATCAAGGCTTGCAATGGATCGCTAGCGCTTCCTTTGGGTGGCGGAATACGGCGAATCATTTCTTCGATGACTTCCGTGACACCGAGGCCAGTCTTAGCAGAACAAGTTATTGCATCACTTGCATCAATCCCAATAACATCTTCAATTTCTTGTTTAGCGCGCTCAGGATCGGCTTGCGGCAAATCAATCTTGTTGAGTACAGGCACAACCTCAACACCCAACTCAATGGCGGTGTAGCAGTTAGCAACTGTTTGCGCCTCAACACCCTGACTTGCATCCACCACCAATAGCGCACCCTCACAAGCCGACAGAGAGCGACTCACTTCATAAGAAAAGTCTACGTGCCCTGGGGTGTCAATTAAATTAATGTTGTAGGTTTTGCCGTCTTTAGCTTTGTAACCTAAAGCCGCTGTTTGCGCCTTAATGGTGATGCCACGCTCGCGTTCGATATCCATCGAATCGAGAACTTGAGCTTCCATTTCGCGATCAGAAAGTCCACCGCACAACTGAATAATGCGATCTGCGAGCGTAGATTTGCCGTGATCGATATGGGCGATGATAGAAAAATTGCGGATTAAATCCATAGCGTCTTCATTGGTCATTCAAAAAACGCCTTGTCAGAACGCACCACAATGATGCGCTGCAAAAAGTCGTCTTAGAGGGATTGTAATGGGTGGCGCCCGAATGGCGCCGATCCCTCTTTTTTAGCCTAAAAAGGGCTTATTTTGGCTTAACTGGGATAACTAAAGTGCTATCAGCACGGCGTACAAATACTGGCACAGCCTTATTGGCATCCAAGCCTTTTACAAGGGCTTCAAACTGCTTTACCCCAGTAATATCAGTATCGGCAATGCGAATAATGACATCTCCTGGGCGAACCCCTGAACGCGCTAAGGGTCCCTCATTTAAGCCAGTAACCTCAACTCCACCGCGGATATTGAGTTCCTTTTTCTTAGCCTCAGAAACGTCCACTACCGCAACGCCAAAAGCATTAGCGCTACCACTATTAGAATTTGGGCTCTCAGGCTTTTTAGCACCAGCAACAGAAGCTTCGCCATCTGTGACTACAACCGTTAGATCCTTGGTGGCACCCTTGCGCCATACCTGAACCGTGGCACTGATGCCGGGCTTGGTTTCGCCGACTACCCTAGGTAAATCAGTAGATTTAGCAATGTCATGGCCATTGAAGTTCAAAATTACATCGCCAGATTCAATTCCGCCAATAGCAGCCGGACCACCAGGCTCAACATTTCGAACATAAGCGCCGCGTGGTTTACCCAAACCAAGGCTTTCGGCAACCTCTTTAGTCATCTCGCCCAAAGCCACGCCAATGCGACCACGCACCATTTTTCCATTGGAACGCAACTGATCAGCAACACGCATTGCCTCATCAATCGGAATCGCAAATGAAATTCCCATATAACCGCCAGAACGGCTAAAAATTTGGGAGTTAATACCGATGACTTGACCGGCCGTATTTAACAAGGGTCCGCCAGAGTTACCGGGATTAACTGCAACGTCTGTTTGAATGAATGGTAAGTAGTCGCCAGTATCACGACTCTTCGCGGAAACAATCCCTGCGGTCACCGTATTCTCAAGGCCAAAAGGTGAGCCAATCGCCAGAACCCATTCACCTACCCTGACGCGAGATGAGTCACCTAGCGGTAATTTAGGTAAATCACGCGCATCAATTTTGACAACTGCAACATCAGTACGCTTATCCATACCAAGGAGCTTGGCTTTGAACTCACGCTTATCAGTGAGGGTGACGTAGATCGTAGTAGCACCCTCTACGACGTGAGCATTGGTCAGGACTAAACCATTGGAATCAATAATAAAACCCGAACCCACTCCACGATCAGCCTCTTGCGGTTTGCCAAGGTTTGGTTGAGACTGTTTGGGTTGATTAGGCATACCAGGAATAGGCACACCAAAGAAACGGCGGAAGAATTCCGCCTGATCATCAGGAAGGCCAGGGATGCCACCTTGCGATTGCTGAACCATGACCTTTTCAGTAGTGCGAATATTAACCACGGCAGGGCTGGCACGCTCAACCAAGTCTGCGAAGTCAGGAATACTCACACGTGGCGCTTGCGCCGATGCGCTCGGAATAAATGAGAGCTGACCCAAGCTAAAAATAGCCAAGATGGCAATAAGATACTTTTTCATGATGCTGTAGACCTAGCTAGCAAAAACCAATAAATCAAAGATAAAACTAATATTAGGTCAATTTGCCAAAAATCAAGGTGCCGTTAGTACCCCCAAAACCAAAGTTGTTTTTCACGGCATGGTCAATCTTCACGTCTCTAGCGGTATTGGCGCAGTAGTCCAAATCGCACTCAGGGTCTTGATTGAAGATATTGATAGTTGGCGGGGATATCTGGTTATGTAGAGCCAGAATAGTGAAAACAGATTCCAAGCCACCAGCACCACCTAAAAGGTGGCCCGTCATTGACTTAGTTGAGTTAACTAGAACCTTTTTAGCGTGATCGCCTAAGGCAGCTTTAATTGCGCCAGTCTCATTCTTGTCACCCAAAGGTGTAGAGGTACCGTGCGCATTGACATACTGAATTTGATCGGCATTGAGGCCAGCATCGCGCATAGCATTAACCATGCAACGGCGTGGGCCATCCATATTTGGCGCAGTCATGTGGTATGCATCGCCACTCATACCGAAGCCCAAGAGCTCGCAGTAGATTTTTGCACCGCGTGCTTTTGCATGTTCATACTCTTCAATCACCACAACACCGGCGCCTTCACCTAGGACAAAACCATCGCGGTCCATATCCCAGGGACGTGAAGCAGTTGCAGGATCGTCATTGCGTGTTGATAGGGCGCGGGCCGAAGCAAAGCCACCAACACCCAATGAGGAAATAGTAGATTCAGCGCCACCAGCCACCATGACGTCTGCATCACCATACTGAATTAAACGAGCCGCCAAACCAATGCTATGTAAACCCGTTGTGCAAGCAGTGACAGCAGCAATGTTTGGACCTTTGAGGCCGAACAAAATACTGAGATGGCCAGAAATCATATTAATGATTGAGCCAGGCACAAAGAAAGGAGAAATACGACGAGGACCACGAGCTAACAACTCAGCGCCAGTCTCCTCGATCATTGGTAAGCCACCAATACCGGAGCCAACCATTACGCCA
>CAIMOW010000141.1 GCA_903843235.1 uncultured beta proteobacterium
ACAAAGCCATCGGTAGCATCCAAGACATGATCGGAAAAGCCCTTGCTGAGCGTGGCCTGCTCATCTTGAATTTGAGTAAAGCGGGATTTTTCAGCATCAGTTAGTTCGGCACCACCCAAGCGAAAATCACGTAAAGAGTTTTCGATGACTTTTTTCTGAGCCATGCTCAGTTTGGAAAATTCAGAACTATTTCTAATCACTTTGAATTTGTCATAGAGCGCTAAGTTTTGACTTAGGCTAGAAAAAAATGCTGTAACCTGCGGAAGCATCTGGCCATAGGCAACCCTTAATTCAGGCGTGTCTGCCACACTATTTAAATGGGAGATGACGCTCCACGATCTACCCAAAGACTCAGTAGCATCCTCAAGCGGTTCAGCCAAGGCATTCCAAGTGCAAGGTGTATTGGAGTCAGTGGCTGTATTAACAGCCGATTGCGCATCTTTAAGCAAATGTGAAATTGCTGGATCAATATGCTCAGGCTTTACTTCCTCATAAAGAGGAATGCCGCGGCCAAATGTAATGAGTGGATTGAGAAGCAGGTGGGACGGAGTGGAAATAGTCATCCCTCTAGCTTACTGTAATGCAGCAAATATTGCTAAACTACTCCCTAGCGTTTAGCTGCTTTTTCAGCTGCCTCGAGGGTGTTCATGAGGAGCATGGTGATAGTCATCGGGCCAACACCACCAGGAACTGGCGTAATCCAGCCGGCGATATATTTAGCCGCATCAAAATCCACATCGCCGCATAGTTTCCCATCGGGCAAGCGATTAATGCCAACATCAATCACGACGGCACCATTTTTGATCATGTCGCCACTAATCATTCTAGGTTTACCGGTAGCTACCACTAGGATATCGGCATCTTTAGTATGGTGCGCTAGGTCACGTGTTTTACTATTGCAGATAGTGACCGTTGCGCCAGCTTGCAACAGCAACATCGCCATGGGTTTGCCAACAATATTGGAGGCGCCGACAATTACTGCGCGAGCCCCGCGGATTGGGTAATCAATGCTTTCTAAAAGCTTCATACACCCGTAAGGAGTGCAAGGCTTGAATTCTGGTTGCCCAACCATTAGGGCGCCAGCATTGGCGACATGGAAGCCATCAACGTCTTTTTCTGGGGAAATTGCTTCTAGTACGCGTACAGTAGCAATGTGTTCTGGCAGTGGCAGTTGGACCAAAATGCCATGAATTGCAGGATTAGCATTTAGTGTGGCAATGCGAGCGAGTAATTCTTCCTCGCCTAATTCAGCGGCATAGCGTTCCAAAACAGAATGAAAGCCGACATCTTCACAGGCCTTGACCTTGTTACGAACGTAAATCTGACTGGCAGGATTCTCGCCAACAACAATGACTGCTAGACCCGGCCTAATGCCTTTTGCTGTAACAATAGCTCCGCGAGCTGCAATCTCTGTTCGAAGCTTCTTGGAAAGGAGGTTACCGTCAAGGAGTTGCGCAGGCATAACTGTAGACAAGCGATTAATTGGGTTGAGGGTCTGATAGTGCTAAGCGAAGTAAATCTGCAACCGTATTGACATTCAATTTTTCCATAATATTTGCACGGTGCGCTTCAACCGTTTTAATGGAGATACCGAGATCGTCAGCAATTTGTTTGTTTAAGCGGCCGGCGACAATTCTTTCGAGTACCTGACGCTCGCGACCGGTGAGCTTACTTAATAAACTTTGGGTAATCTTGCGTTGATTTGCTTGTGAATAATCGATGCGGGCTTTTGCAAGCATGCGATCAACTAAGCCACACAAATCATTTTCTTTGAATGGTTTTTCAATGAAATCAACTGCACCACGTTTCATTGTTGATACCGCCATAGAGACATCCCCATGACCAGTAATGAATGCAACTGGCATTGGAAAATGTTCGTTGAGCAAACGCTCCTGAAGTTCTAGGCCAGACATTCCTGGCATACGCACATCCAAAATGGCGCAGGAGATGGTGGACTTATCAGTGCTTTGTAATGACTGGAGGAAGCGTTCCGCACTAGCGTGACATCGAACTACATAACCATTGCTCTCCAACAGCCATGTGAGCGAATCTCTCACAGCTTCATCGTCATCTACGACGTAGACAACTTCGGCTTGGTTTAATTTTGTCGCATTGCTGATATTCATATGGGATCTCGCGCGGTAAGTCTAAAAAACGGCAGTTAAACAGCTTCCTTGGAATCGGGTGATTCTAGGGGTATCAATATTGTAAAGGTGCAGCCAACTAACTTGGTATGTTCTGGATCCATGTGATTTTTGGCCCAAAGTCGGCCATGGTGGGACTCAATAATGGAACGGCAAATATTCAAGCCCATCCCCATGCCATCAGCCTTGGTGCTGAAAAAGGGCTCAAACATCCGCTGGGTCACGGATTCTGCAATGCCGGCACCAGCATCAGTTACCTGAATCCGGAGCATGGCCGGAAAAGTGCTCGTTTCTAGGTCGGCGGATATTTTGACCGGCGGAGCGGACCAGCGGGAGGACAGGGGGTAAACATCACGCAGGCTATCTAAAGAGTTCTTGAGAAGATTGACCAAGACTTGAAGTATTAAGACCGGATCAAGGTCTACGTTGGGAAGATTCCCGTCAACGTGGGATGTAATATTTAAACGATGACGGTGGGCCTCAATCTCTACTAGACCGACTGCGTCGTTAATGATGTCGGCAATTGAGCATGATTTTCGTACTGGCTCGCTGCGTTTTACAAAGCCCCGAATGCGTTGAATGATGGTGCCTGCTCGAACCGCTTGTTCTGCCGCTTTCTCAAGCGCTGGCAGTATTTCTTTATTAATCTCAGGATCAACTTGCGCTTTTAAGCGCTTAACAACACCCATGCAGTAATTAGAAATCGCAGAAAGTGGTTGATTTAATTCATGCGCGAGTGATGAGGCCATTTCGCCCATAGTGGTAAGGCGGCTGGTGAATTGCATGCGCTCCTCTTGCTGACGATTTAGATCATCAGATGCTTTACGAAGCGTGATATCGGTTGCAATTAAGAGTTGAGCTAAATGACCATCCACCCAAGGAATGAATCGACGTCGTACCTCGTACCACTTGATGCCATTTTCAAAAAGTTGTACATCTTCCGATTCTGCCTCTTGATAGAGCGATGAGGGTGGAATCCCAGGGTTGCCATCTTGTAGTTCTTCCGAAAGAATCCGCATAGTGTTATGGGCTACTTCGCCACCAGCTAAATCGAGATGTCCTTTTGGACTATCATCAAAGCGTTCACGGTAGAAGCGGTTTGCAAATAGTAGTTCACCAGTTTCAATTGAGATAACAGAAACAGCGGCATCAAGCCCTTCGAGCACGGTTACAAAACGTTCCTGAGAGGCAGCTAACTCTTCGCGAATCTTTTTTGGCTCAGAGATGTCAATTAAAGATGTAACCCACCCGGTTTGACTTCCTTTTTCATTGATGAGCGGTGCAATGAAGGTGCGCGTTTGAATTTGGGATCCATCACGGCGTAAGACTCCTCCCTCTATTCCACCTTTCATGGTTGAACCGGTCTTTAGCTCCAGAGCGTAGTTCATTTTTTCAGTTAACTCAACCTTCCTGCTTTCAGGCCAGAAGGGGAAAGGGGGCTTTAGCCCGATGAGTTCATTTGCTGACCATCCCGTCATTTCAGAAAACGCGCGATTCACGTACGTAATTCTTTTCTCCATGTCGTGAGCTCTTATACCAACTGGTGTCGAATTCTCCATTGCACTTCGAAAATTAGTTTCAGTGCGTAAATTGGCTTCGGCTTCTTGGCGCACTTGCATTTGTTTTAAAACTGACCACAAACTCCAAATCACAAAAGCACTTAATCCCAGTACAACACCAATCAGCATTCTGAACGTAAGATTTGTTGGAGGCGGGTAAGTATCTATTCGTAAAACGAGATTGGGGCTCAATACCCCGATATCCAAGCTAGTTTGATTGCTAAATGAACGCTTGGGCGTGTCGCGATCGGAAGAAATGGCCAAGATCTTTTCGTTGTCTGATAGTAGTGTGAAGCGATATTGACTCTTTAGCTCACTAGGAATCACATCTAATACACCTTGTGCTGTGTAGAGTGCCGCCAACACACCAATAATCTCACCACCATTTCTGATAGGCAAGATTTGCCAGAAAACGGTTTTTCTTTCTTTTGCCAAGAGCTCATCACTCGCGAGATTTAATGTGATGAATGGGCTGAAAGCAGGGCGATTTGCTAGCTTACTTAATTCAATTGTTTTTTTCAGTGCCTGATTGATTAATAGAGCATTCTCTGTTTTTTCATACCAGTCCGATTTACCGCCCGATTGCGACATTGCCCATTGGCGAGCATTATTTTCATTAAGCCAGAGGATTTGGGAAATTTCATGATTTCCAAGTACCAAATTTTCAGCCTGATCCAGAGCAGCTGCTCGTAACTTTTCTTGGTCGGCACTAGCAGCCAAATCTCTACCAATTGAAATGAGCAGTTCGGAGTTGTTCAAAAAGCGAAGTTGTATACGCTGTTTTGCAAATGAGAGCTCTCTAAATAAAGAGGATTCTTGCTGAGTTTTTTCCTGGAGTTGGAGGGTCCCTAAAATAACCCCCATCACCACCGTAAAAATCACAATTGCTAGCAGTGGGGTGTAAACAAGCCTAAACCCCCGTATTTTGCGGAGCCATTTGCTTGGGCTGAGTAGCCAGATCGAAAAACGCTTTAATTTCATGTAATTTAGCCATTTTGCCTTATTCAAGCCGAATTTCTATGTTTTTCAATGATTTAGATGCGTTGCAATAAAATACCATATTATGAGAAATACTATCATTATGTGAAAAATTGCTTGTTTACACCAATATACCTTTTTAGAATATTGCCTATAAAGTGAATGATTAAAACGGTAGTCCCTATGGAGGCAGGTTATGGCAGCAGTTCCAGAACAAATATTAGGTAAAACAAGCGCTCAGGATGCCGATCCTGTTGAAACCCAGGAATGGTTACAGGCACTTGATGGCGTTATTAAGGCTGAGGGACCAGAAAGAGCGGCCTATTTAATAGACCAACAAATTTCCCATGCTCGCGTTAATGGCGTCAACCAGCCATTTCGGGCTGAGACTCCCTATATCAATACCATTCCCGTAGAGCAGCAAGCGCGCTTGCCAGGCGATCAAAACGTCGAGCATCGGATCCGATCCTACACGCGCTGGAACGCAATGGCCATGGTCTTACGTGCGAATAAAGATACGAACGTCGGTGGTCATATTTCTTCATTTCAGTCTGCGGCTACTTTGTATGACGTTGGCTTTAATCATTTCTGGCACGCGCCATCGCCTGAGCATGGCGGCGATCTGATTTTTGTTCAAGGGCATTCAGCTCCAGGTGTTTACGCTCGTGCTTACATGCTAGGACGATTGGCTGAAGAGCAACTAAATAATTTCCGCCAAGAAGTTGGCGGCAAGGGGATCTCTAGTTATCCGCACCCATGGTTGATGCCAGATTTCTGGCAGTTCCCAACGGTATCGATGGGCTTAGGTCCCATCATGGCGATTTATCAAGCGCGTTTTATGCGCTATATGCAAGATCGTGGCTTTATCAAACCAGAGGGTCGCAAAGTGTGGGCCTTCTTAGGTGACGGCGAAACAGATGAACCTGAATCATTGGGAGCCATTGGTATGGCTGGCCGTGAAAAACTGGATAACCTGATTTTTGTTATCAACTGTAACTTGCAACGCTTAGACGGCCCAGTTCGCGGTAACGGAAAAATCATTCAAGAACTTGAAGGCGAATTTCGTGGTGCCGGCTGGAATGTGATCAAGGTAGTTTGGGGCGGTCAGTGGGACGCCTTGTTTGCCCGCGATAAGAAGGGCATTTTGATGCAACGCCTTGGCGAAATTGTTGATGGCCAATACCAAACAATGAAGGCTAAGAACGGCGCTTATGTTCGTGAGATCGTATTTAATACTCCAGAACTTAAAGCTTTGGTAAACGACTGGAGTGATGACGAGATTTGGGCTCTGAATCGAGGTGGTCACGACCCCCATAAAGTCTATGCCGCGTTCCACGCAGCCGTAAACCATCAAGATCAGCCAACCGTTATTTTGGCTCACACTATTAAAGGTTACGGTATGGGTGGTTCTGGTGAAGCGATGAATATTGCTCACCAAGCCAAAAAAATGAATGCCGATGACGTACGTCGTTTCCGCGATCGTTTTGAAATCCCTGTAAAAGATGATCAGTTAGATGAAATGCCATTAGTGAAATTTGCTGATGGCAGTACTGAGCTTGATTACATGAAAGCGCGTCGTCAAGAGTTGGGCGGATATTTACCTCAGCGCCGTACCAAAGCTGAGAGCCTCCCGGTTCCTGCTTTGGAAGTGTTTGCGCCAATGCTAGAAGCAACCACAGATGGTCGTGAGATTTCTACAACGATGGCATTTGTGCGCATGCTTAACACCATTTTGCGTGACAAAGTGTTGGGTAAGAGAGTAGTTCCGATTGTTCCGGATGAATCTCGTACCTTTGGTATGGAAGGCATGTTCCGTCAACTTGGTATTTGGAATCAACTCGGTCAGCTTTACACACCAGAAGATCATGATCAACTGATGTTCTACAAAGAGGATAAGAACGGCCAGATCCTGCAAGAGGGTATTAATGAAGCTGGTGGTATGTGCGATTGGATTGCTGCAGCCACCGCTTACTCTACACATGGTGTTCCCATGTTGCCTTTCTATATCTTCTATTCCATGTTCGGATTCCAGCGCATCGGTGATTTAGCTTGGGCTGCTGGCGATATGCGTAGTCGTGGTTTCTTGCTTGGTGGTACTGCAGGTAGAACCACTCTGAATGGCGAAGGCTTACAACATGAAGACGGCCATAGCCAAGTGTGGAGTGCTGCCGTTCCAAACTGCATCAGTTATGACCCAACATTCTCTTTTGAAGTAGCGGTAGTAATTCAGGATGGTATGCGCCGCATGCTTGAAGTTCAAGAAGACGTTTACTACTACATCACTTTGATGAATGAAAACTATGCTCATCCAGCAATGCCCAAGGGTGCAGAACAGGACATCATTAAAGGGATGTACAAGTTGGCATCAGTAGGAGATGCCAATGCCAAACTACGTGTGCAATTGCTAGGTTCTGGAACGATCTTCCGTGAAGTGATTGAAGCAGCAGAGATACTGCATAAAGATTGGGGCGTTTCCTCTGACCTGTGGGGCTGCCCAAGTTTCACAGAGCTGGGACGTGATTGGACTGCGGTGCATCGTAGTAATCTTCTCAATCCTGCCACAGCACCTATGTTGTCTCATGTAGAAAAATGCCTAAAAGACACAACGGGCCCTGTGATTGCTGCTACCGACTACGTTCGTTTATTTGCAGAGCAAATTCGTCCAGCTATTCAACACCTGGGACGTCGTTACGAAGCTCTAGGAACTGATGGTTTTGGTCGCTCTGATACTCGCGAGAAATTGCGAGACTTCTTCGAAGTGGATCGTCGCTGGGTTGTATTGACTGCCTTGAGATCTTTAGCTGACGCTGGACAGTTTGATCGTCACAAGCTTGCTGAAGCCATCAAGAAATACGACATCGATACAACTAAACCCAACCCAATGACGGTTTGATAAGAGACTGAAACATGAGCCAAATAATAGAAATTAAAGTTCCTGATATTGGGGATTACAAAGATGTGCCTGTGATTGAGGTCTTGGTCAAGGCCGGTGATACCGTTGAAAAAGAACAGTCTATCGTCGTGTTGGAGTCTGACAAGGCCACCATGGATGTACCTTCTAGTCACTCTGGTGTGGTTAAAGAGGTAAAGGTGAAGATTGGTGATTCACTTTCCGAAGGTTCGGTAGTGATCATGCTTGAAGAGGGCGCTTCTGCTGCTTCGGTTCCTGCAGCGGCTCCAACTCCAGTAGCAACTGCAGCACCTCAAGCAAAGACTCCTCCTGTAGAGCCTCCTATTAAATTAGCTCCACCTCCACCACCAGCAAGTAATACGCCCCCTCCAGCGGATGACAACATTAGCCATGCAAGCCCTTCCGTACGCAAATTTGCGCGCGAGCTTGGCGTGATGGTTTCTCAAGTGAAGGGTTCTGGTTCTAAGGGTCGTATTACTCAAGATGACGTACAGGCATTTGTAAAAGCAGCCATGAGTGGTGGTAATGCAGGCGCTCCATCTGGTGGAAGCTTGGGCGGCTTGAATTTAATTCCTTGGCCAAAAGTTGATTTCGCTAAGTTTGGCGATATCGAACGTCAACCGCTCAATCGCATCAAAAAACTGACTGCTGCCAATTTGGGTCGCAACTGGGTCATGATTCCTGCGGTGACTTATCACGAAGATGCTGACATTACTGATCTAGAGGCATTTCGCGTTCTCACCAATAAAGAAAATGAAAAGAAGGGAGTCAAGATTACGATGTTGGCGTTCATCATGAAAGCCGCTGTTGCTGCACTAAAAAAATACCCAGAGTTCAATAGCTCGCTTGATGGTGAGGATTTGGTTCTGAAGAAATATTTCAACATTGGTTTTGCTGCCGATACACCAACCGGCTTAGTAGTTCCGGTCATTCGGGATGTCGATAAAAAAGGTATTTTTGAGATTGTCAAAGAAACTTCTGACTTGGCTGCTCTTGCACGTGAGGGCAAACTCAAGCCCGATCAAATGCAAGGTGCTAGCTTCACTATTTCTTCCTTGGGTGGCATTGGAGGTACTTACTTCTCGCCGATCGTCAATGCACCAGAGGTAGCAATCTTAGGTGTTAGCAAGGCCGCTATGAAACCAGTCTGGGATGGCAAGCAATTCGTGCCACGTTTGATTTGCCCATTGTCCTTGACCGCTGATCACCGCGTGATTGACGGTGCTCTTGCGACTCGCTTTAATGTTTATGTTGCGCAACTCTTGTCCGACTTCCGTCGCGCAATTCTGTAAGGGGGATCTATGTCAAAACAGATGATTCTTGTGCCAGATATTGGCGATTACTCAGATGTACCCGTGATTGAAGTATTAATTAAAGTGGGTGATGTCATTGAAAAAGAGCAGCCATTATTGGTTCTTGAATCTGATAAAGCCACTATGGAAGTTCCTGCTGATGCAGCTGGAACAGTGACTGCTATTTCTGTGAAGATGGGTGATAAGGTTGGCAAAGGTAGTCTGATTGCCGAGATCGAAGTCAGCGGCGAGCTTGCTGTTTCAAAGCCTGCTGCATCTGCAGCGCCGACCCCAGCTCCCGTTGCCGCAGTATTGACACCTGCTCCGATCGCCGGTCAATATAGCGGCAAAGTTGATCACGAGTGCGAGATGCTGGTCTTAGGTGCCGGTCCTGGTGGTTATAGCGCAGTCTTTCGCAGTGCTGACTTGGGTATGAACACTGTATTGGTTGAGCGCTATGCCACTTTAGGTGGTGTTTGCTTAAACGTCGGCTGTATTCCATCTAAAGCTTTGTTGCACACTACATCCGTCATGGATGAAGTAAAGACCATGGCTAAGCATGGCATTACCTTTGGGGCACCCAAAATTGAGATCGATCAACTGCGTGGTTA
>CAIMOW010000142.1 GCA_903843235.1 uncultured beta proteobacterium
AAAAGAACTAGGCCAAAAGTATCCGTTTTGCTTGGGAAAACAAACACATCTGCTGCTGCATAGACTTTAGCTAATTCATGTTGCTGTAATACGCCCAGGTAATTCACTTCAGGGTATTTTTCTTTAATGCTGGCCATTGCTGGGCCATCACCAACCACCCATTTGGAACCAGGCAGATCAATTTCTAAGAAAGCGTTGATGTTCTTTTCCACGGCGACACGGCCTACATACAAAAAGATTGGGTGAGCAGTATTCAGTCTTTTGGACTCTTGAATCTTAAAGATGTCTAGGTCAACACCCCTAGACCAAAGGACAACATTGGTCAGGCCAAACTTTTCAAGATCATCCTTGACAACAATTGTCGGCGCCATTACTGCCATAGATGGCCCATGGAACCAGCGTATAAAGGCATAGGTAATGGCTAAAGGCATACCAATTCTGGCTTTGACGTACTCTGGAAAACGGGTGTGATAGGCGGTAGAGAACGGCAATTTATTTTTTACTGCATACGAGCGTGCTGAAAGTCCCAAAGGACCCTCAGTAGCAATATGCATCGCATCTGGTGCAAATTCTTTGATTCTTCTAGAAACTTCTTTCCCAGGAAATAGGGAGAGGGCAATATCGGGATAGGTGGGGCAGGGGATTGATTTAAATCCATTTGGAGTAATCATTTCTACCTCGTGGCCCATGCCAATCAACTCTTCACGGGTTTGTTTTAGGGTTCTAACAACGCCATTAACCTGTGGCTCCCATGCATCGGTGATGATCATAATTTTCATAGAACAGCCTCTTTAATGAGTACTTCAACAGCGGGTTGGAAGGTAATTTCAGGAGTTGCTATTACTGGTTCGCCTTTGATTTGCGTCCAGTAAATAATTTTGAGTTCGCCTTCCATGGTTTCGACTAGGGCAGAAAGACTTTCTACCCAATCGCCATCATTGCAATACAGTAGCCCATCGATTTCACGGATTTCAGCCTTGTGAATATGGCCACAAACAACGCCATCACAACCCTTTAAGCGTGCCTCTCGAGCCATGATGTGTTCGAAATCTGCGATATAGCTCACTGCATTCTTAACCTGGTGTTTTAGGTATTGGGATAAAGACCAGTACTGCAAACCCATCCTCATGCGGATCATGTTGAAGTAGCGGTTGATGTAAAGAATGAAGGTGTACAAGGTATCGCCAACATAAGCTAACCATTTAGCATATTGCATGACGCCATCAAAGAGGTCACCGTGGGTCACCCAAAGTTTTCTGCCATCCAAGGTGGTATGAATCACTTCTTCAACCACTTTGACCTCGCCAAAGGACATGCCAAAGAATTGTCGTGCGCTCTCGTCGTGGTTTCCGGGCACATAGACCACTTCTGTACCTTTACGCGCTTTACGTAAGAGCTTTTGTACTACGTCATTGTGGGCTTGGGGCCAGTAGAATGATTTTTTAAGTCTCCACCCGTCAATGATGTCTCCTACCAAGTAAAACTTGTCAGCCTCATTGTGTTTCAAGAAATCTAGAAGGTAGTTTGCCTGACACCCTGATGTTCCTAGGTGTACGTCTGAAATCCAGATGGCTCTGTAATGCATCATGAGTAAGCATTAAGCCTAGCGTCTGTGTAATCTTCATGACAGTTTCAAGTCATTTTGGTGACATGATTTATATTGATGGAACTTTATGAGTTTCCAAATGCTACCCACCGAGTCTAAAGCACCATTTCTTAAGCGCTGCGTTATATGGATGCTGATTTTTTTCCACGTACTGCGTGGAGTCTTGACCTTATCGTGCCTTTTTCTCTTTGTGGGCGACCAAAAAAAACAAGAGCATATTCAACGATGGTCCAAAAAATTACTCATCATCTTTAATATTGAGTTAAAAATTCAAGGTGCGGAGCTATTGCCAAATTCCCCCCATCTGCTAGCCTCAAATCATATTTCTTGGCTCGATATCCACGTGATCAATGCTTTTCAGCCGATTCGATTCGTGGCTAAATCTGAGGTTGCTGCATGGCCAGTATTCGGGTGGATGGCTAAGCAGTTACGAACATTGTTTATTCGTCGGGATAGTTCTCGTCATGCAAGGCAGGTTGTCGGTCAGATAGCGGGAGTTTTGAAGACGGAATCGATTTGCATATTCCCAGAAGGTACCTCTACGGTGGGGGATGAGGTGCTGCCTTTCAAGCCGAATTTATTTGAATCTGCTTTAGTAGCTGACGTACCTACATTTCCTTTGGCTATTCAGTACTTTTCCACATTAACTGGAAAAAGAAGTTATTCCGCTGCTTTTATCGGGGAGATGGGTCTTCTGGAGTCCATGTCAAATGTGGTTCAAAACCGCTATTTAGGGGTGGAGCTCAGATTTTTACCAGATCAACACCAAACAGCAGACGTCATTCCTGACCGTAAGCAACTGGCTCTACATGCTCAGGAGTCTATTGCCAAAGTTCTCCGGAGTGATTAATGTAATAAAATTGTCATTACGCTCTAGTAAAAAATGGATAATCCTAGATCCAAGATCAAGAGCGTAAACGAAGATGACAACAAAACATAAAGAAATGTCCGAGTGGTATCGCCGTGCTCAAGAAGAAATTCTAGATAGCATGGATGAAGAACTCGAAATGGAGCTCGATGATGATCGTCTTTCACAAGATGGCGTAAGCGGGTCTTCCATACCGCGTCAACTTTACTTCAAAGAGTTATTTCGCCTTCAAGGTGAGCTGGTAAAACTTCAAGACTGGGTTGTTGAGCACAAATTAAAAGTGGCCGTTTTGTTCGAGGGTCGAGATTCCGCTGGTAAGGGTGGCGCAATTAAGCGTATCACTCAGCGCCTTAATCCCCGCGTCTGTAAGGTAGTTGCCCTACCAGCTCCCAACGAACGAGAAAAGACTCAGTGGTATTTCCAAAGATATATCCAACATCTACCAGCTGGCGGAGAAATCGTTTTATTCGATCGTAGTTGGTACAACCGTGCTGGCGTTGAAAAGGTCATGGGCTTTTGTACCGATTACGAGTATGAAGAGTTCTTAAGAACGGTTCCAGATCTCGAGCGCATGATGATTAGCTCAGGTGTTATTTTGATTAAGTACTGGTTCTCGATCTCAGATGATGAGCAGTACAACCGATTCATGATGCGCATACATGACCCCCTGAAACAATGGAAATTGAGTCCAATGGATTTAGAGGCTCGTCGTCTGTGGGAAGCCTATACCAAGGCCAAGGAAACCATGCTCGAACGGACTCATATTCCTGAGGCTCCATGGTGGGTTGTAGCTGCTAATGATAAGAAGAAGGCGCGTCTCAATTGCATCACCCATTTACTGGATCAGATTCCCTATAAGGAGATTGATCACCCAGTCATTAAATTGCCAGCCCGCGTCCATAACCCAGATTACCTCCGAGGCCCTGTGCCTCCTGAGATGTACGTCCCAGAGGTCTATTAAGATTTTCTAGATAGTGATAACCTCTTGGTAACAAGGGGGTATTTAGATGAAGTTGAATCCATCCGTCACAAATCGAGAATTTAAATTACTTATCAAGCCCAAGGGTTTGGATCGCCGTAGCCGTATCACTGCGCTGAGTGATCAGATACTAAAATTCTGTAAAAATAATAAAGTCGAATTTTTCCACTTAGATAATGCAACAACAGGTTTGCGCAATATTTATTTTTACGATACGCCTGGCGAAGACTTTCGGCGCAACAACGTAATTTTGCGTGTTCGCGAATCTCGTCAAAATGTTTGGGTAGATGATTTTTGTGAGGTAACTCTCAAATGTCGCACGCACGATATCAGTGAGTCTACAAAGTTCAATCCCACTCCCAAGAAGAGTATTAAGTCTCGTATCCGTTTTAAGGAAGAGATCTTGCGTGGAGATGAGTTGGGATCTAGACGTCAAATCTACTCTAACAATGCGATTTTAGATGCTGTACCTATCGATAATTTGTTCGATCGATCCCTCAGCAGTCTTTGTAAATTTTTTCCAGGTCTTGCTGATTTATCGATTGATAAAAAATCTCCAATACGTATCGTGGGTGGTAGTACTAATAAAATTTTAGAGGCTTGCTTACCCCTAGGAAACTTAGTATTTGGCGATGGTGTACAGGCCCATTGCGAGATAGCGATTTGGATGAAGAGTGTAGGGGACCCTATTGTTGGCGAACTGGCTTTTTCTTACCGTGTAAACGATGAAAATCGCTCACAAGAGAAGGCGCATAAGCGGGCTGATAAATTTTTCAAGAAACTACAAATGGAATTGGCTGATTGGCTTGAGATTGGTAGCACTAAAACAGCTTTAATTTATGGAAAGCCTGAGTGAGTTCTGAATTACAGGAGGCATCCCCTCAACTAAATCCTCCATCCTTGCATGATGTATTCGTGCAGTTTTTGATTATTGGGGCAATTAGTTTTGGCGGCGGGATTATTGCCTATGAGCGCATATTGCTGGTAGAAAAGCGCAAGTGGCTATCTCCTGATGAATTCATGGGGTACCTGGCCATTAGTCAGACCATGCCTGGACTTAATTCTGTCAATTTAGCCGTTCTATCCGGTGATCACTTGCGAGGAGTGCGTGGTGCAATTAGCGCTACCCTTGGTTTGATTCTTCCTGGCTCGCTTTTGGTTTTAGTGATCGGCATAGCCTATGCAAAAAATACCGATCATCCTTTAGCAAATTTAATTTTGGCTGGTATTGCTGCTGCAGCATGTGGTTTGTTGGCTGCCATTACCTATCGCATTGGCGAGGTTCACTGGCGGCATTTGAAGTCTCTTGCCATTATTGTTACTACTTTTTGCTTGATGAGTATTGTCAAGCTGTCATTGCCATTGGTTTTGCTCATCATGGCCCCAGTATGTCTTTATCTTTATCGTCCGAGTGCTAAATCATGAGTCTGTATGTTCAATTGGCCCTTAGCTTTGCACTCCTATCGATTTTGGCGGTAGGGGGTGGTACTGCAGTCTTGCCAGAAATGCAGACCTTATTGGCTCATCAGTTCGGTATTGACCATACGCAATTTGTGCATATCTATAGTATGGGTCAAGTCGCCCCTGGTCCGAATATGTTGATGGTCTTGGTGATTGGATTTCAGATTGCGGGACTCGTTGGCGCTGGAGTGGTTTTACTTTCATTCTTTTTGCCATCAAGCATCTTGTGTTTTTATGTGGGGCGGGTATGGAATCGTTTTGGCGATAGTCCTTGGCGCCGCTCCATTCAGAATGCTTTAGAGCCTATCTCCATTGGCCTGATGGCTTCTGGTGTGTATGCAGTAGCTAAGGCGTCGATCGTTAGCCCAATTACGCTTGCTTTAGCCCTCATTACGCTCTACCTGATTTTAAGAACCAAAATTAATCCTGTCTTTGTCATTCTGGGATCCGGAATGATTGGGGCGATTTTGATTAAATATCTAGGATAAGAAAAAGACTTAAAAGGCAGCTCTGATGCCGACCATCAAACTTCTGCCAGGTTGAGGTGCATAGAGCCTGACCGCCATCGGTGAAGTGGCATACCGAATCTCTTCATTCAAGAGATTTTTCAACATCACATAGCCAGTCCAATTAATCTTACCTATTCTTTCTGTGTAAGACAGATTAGCATTGACTAAGTTATAGCTCGGCGTTGGCCCGACTTCCCAAGTAGCCAATCTATTTTGTTGATAGCTGTAGATATAAGTTGCGCTGGTTAGCCAACCATTGCGTTGATAGGCTAGCTCACTACCAAGTCGTGGAGCGGGCTGCAATGGCAGATCGCCGCCAGAGTTAAATGATCCCTGAGAGATATCACCAAAGACTCTGCCACCAACACCATTTTGATTCCAGTTGTAAGTGAGCTCACCTTCGGCACCCTTAATATTTGCACTTGCTTGAGACGCTTGAACAACCGAGAAGTTATTATTTACTGCGCTGTAGGTGCCTGTGTAAAAGCCATAAATGTAGTTACTAAATTGATTGCGGTACAGACTTACCTTGCTGCGAACTAGTCCGAAGGTTTTTTGAAAACTGACCTCAACGTTATGAGAGGTCTCGGTACCTAAATTAGAGTTACCAACATCAAATGTTGCCGTCGAATCATGTGGTCCATAAGAGTAGAGCTCTTGTGGTGTTGGCGCTCTTTGTGAAACCGTGTAACTCAAACCCAAGCCATATCCACGAGCAACATCGAGCATGCCGCCCGCTGAATACGACATTAAATTAAATTGACGATTCTGTAGAGTAGGCGGGCCATAAGACGTTGGCTGAAATCCTTGATTACCAGGACTCGGAAACTGTGTCGCCAAGTTGGGATTTTGACCGGTGTAGCTATAGCGTGCGCCTAAGTTAGTTTTGACTAGACCATAACGACCTTCTTCAATCCAAAAAAGTGCAGAAGAGTTGGATTTAGTTTGTGGAACGATGGCGTAATTATTAGTAGACAGATCTGTAGCATTTAAAGTGGCACCGTTTACTTGCGCACCAATCACACCCTTGGAGCCTAGCAGCTCTTTGTGCATCATTTCTACACGGGCTTCAGTTGCAGTGTTATTCCATTGAGTAGACGCAACCCCAGCATTTGTAAATTCGGTATGTTGGTAGTTAGTATTGGCAGCGCTGACTTTGATGGACGAGAAGCCATCAATGGGATCATTATTTTGATGACTAAAGTCATAGCGATTTTGTGATTGCTGAATAAAGCCACCCTCATAAGTAGGTATGCCATAGTTATGGTTCATGCGCTCGAGAGAAACGCCAGTATAACCATCAGATCGAATGTAGGTAGCGCCTAAACCAAGGCTATTCTGATTGCTAAAAGAGAAGGGTAGCTTGCCGTTATAGGGGACGTTGACCGGTTGATTAGGATTAATCGACCAATTAGCGTTTGGACCACCTTGTTCGGCATACCCCGGTATTTGATAGTTATTACTATTGCTCACTGCAGAATCAAAGTGAAGCGCTAGCGGCCCAGCCGGTGCATCTACTTCAATGTTGGCAGTCTTGCCCTGGTTGACGGTTTCATAGCTAGTATTGATTGCACCAGATACCATATCGGGCATAGAAGTCACAATGCGGTCACTGACGACGTTGACTAAGCCGCCGCTAGAGCCGGAGCCATATACCAAAGCACTAGCACCCCGTAGGATCTCAATTTGGTGGGCGTTCTGAATGGGGTTGGCTACTGCATGATCTGCAGAGATACTCGATACATCGCCAACTGATAAACCATTTTGCAAAATCTGTACGCGCGCACCTTCAAGTCCGCGCATCACTGGTCTGGATGCACCGGCACCATAACCGGTTGCGGATACTCCCAATTCATTTGCGAGGGTGGCACCAAGGGTGCCGGCCAATTTATTTTGTAACTCATCGCCAGCGAGTATTTTGTTGGGGCTTAATAGCCCTTGTTCATTAACGCCACTAACATCGAGTTGCGGCAATGCCTCAGCTTGGGTTTGAGACCAAGTGTTATTCATTAGAAGTAATCCAATGAGACAAAAAACTCTACAGAGGTAGAAAGCAAAGAGGCGTTTCATATTTCATCCAGGCAAACCACTAAAAAGGTGGTTG
>CAIMOW010000143.1 GCA_903843235.1 uncultured beta proteobacterium
CACTACCGCAGATCCTACAATCAAAGCTTCTCTCCGGCCAAGGGCAAAGAAAATAAGCGCTACGACTGATAATGTCGCAAAAATGAGCTTTTGAATTAGCTTTGTCGCTTTTTCATTGGCCGTTTCACCATAATTACGCGATACCACCACTTCAATGTCCTTTGGAATCACAACTGATTTGAGTGTTTCTATTTGCCGAATTAGATGATCTGATACATCAACAGCATTTTCACCCGGCTTTTTGGTAACAGCAATCGTCACTGCAGGGTGATCCGTTGATTTATTGATGTTGTCTGCATGCCATACGAGACGTTGATTTTGTACTGGCCCCTCTACAACATTGGCCACATCTTTGATGTAAACCGGAGCGCCCATACGCACACCTAATGGGATGTTTTCTACATCATTGACATCATGTAAAAATGGACCCGTTTCAACGGCAATTGTTCCTTGCTTTGTTAGAAGGTCACCAACAGGCATTCCAAAGTTCGCAGTTTCGAGTGCGATTCTTAATTCAGGAATGGTCACGCCCTTAGAGAGCATTTTTTCTGGACTCACTTCAATGCGAATGGCTCTTTTTGGTCCGCCGATCGTTATGACTTCACGCGTTCCCTTTACTCGCTTTAAATCTACCTCAATCTTGTTGGCGATCTTTTCAAGTGCATATGGGCTGACATTCGGATTATTTGAATAGAGGGTGATGACTAATATGGGCACATCATCGATTCCCTTCGGCTTGATAATTGCTGGCATGACGCCTAGACCTTTAGGTAGCCAATCTGAATTTGCAGCCACGGTGTCATGGAGCCTAACAAGCGCCTCAGTTCTGGGTACGCCCACTTTAAATTGCACGGTAATGACTGATAAACCCGTTTGGGAGACGGAAGTGACATGTTCTACGCCTGTAATCTGAGATAAGACTTGTTCGGCAGGTATTGATACGATTTCCTCGACATTTTTGGCGCTTGCCCCGGGAAATGGGATGATGACATTGGCCATCGTGACATTAATTTGTGGCTCTTCTTCGCGAGGAGTCACTAGGATTGCAAAGAGACCGAGCAATAGCGCCAAGATTGCCAGTAATGGCGTAATTTGGGCTGATTGAAAAAATCCAGCAATGCGCCCTGAGATGCCTAGTTTTTTATACATCTACTTGCCCTAGTTAATTAATTTATATTAGTATATTATATAAATAAATAAAGTGTAGAATTATCTTTACAAGGCAAATAAATAGGTGTGATCAGTTTATGGGCATCAAAATTGACCTCGACAAAATGGAAGAATCTGCCAAAGAGGCATGCAAGTTCTTGAAAATATTGAGTAATACAGATAGATTGCTTCTGCTATGTCACATCAGCCAAGCTGAGAAGTGCGTTGGCGAGCTTGAAGAGGCTCTCGATATCCATCAGCCAACCCTGTCGCAGCAGTTAACGGTACTTCGAAAAGAGGGATTTGTTCAAACCAGAAGGGATGGCAAGCAAATCTATTACTCACTTAAAAATACTGTTGCGTTGCAGGTAATGGACGTACTATTGAAAAATTATTGCATTTAAAAGCTTTTAGCTAATTGCCTTGGGCTGTAATAAACAGAGCGCCTGTGGTAATTTTTTTAATAATCCTTCAGCTTCCAGCGTAGCAATGGCCCTATACAGGGCCTCATGCGTTACGCCAATCTCAGAGGCCAATGATTTGTAGTCTGACTGCAGCGCTAGGATGCCTTTGCTCCCCTCTGTTTGAATCAGGTGTATCAGTTTGCTTTTGATGTCCTTAAGCCCCAGCCGTTCAGACTGTGTCCTCAGACGCATAATTTCTTTACTTAATAGCTTGATCCACTTCAAAGAAAAATCCTCATAATTCAGTGCATCTCTAAAGGCTTTGATAGGTAGGGCAATAGCAGTCCCAGCGCGGGTTGCAATGGCATCACAGTGATACGAATCGGTTAGCAAGCTGGCCTCACTTAGGAAGCCTCCTTTACAGCGTTGCAAGATAGTCGCTTCACCTTGGCCACTTACCCTGCTGAGCACAGCCTCTCCTGAAACAATAAAGAACATGTACTCAGGCGCTTTTCCTAGATGAAAGAGGTGCTCACCTTTGAGCAATGCCTGTGCCTGGCATTGCTCAAGGAGGCTGGGTGGCAGTAGATCTCTTAAAGCGTCCGGAATATAGATGTTCATATGATCTTAATCATACGCCGTATTACTCAAGAGGCTAATAATCAATACATCAGCAAAGGGGGTACGGATGGAAACAATTCATTTAAAAGTAAGCGGGATGACCTGTGGGTCCTGTGTAAAGCATGTTGAGAAAGCAATCAATGCAATTGCTGGCGTACATAAGGTTGCAGTGATATTGGAAACGGGAACCGCAATAGTAGAGGGCGAGTTTGCGCAAGGGGCTGCACCCATTCTTGCGGCATTAGAAGAGGATGGATATCCATCTGTAGTCATCATGGATATTCAAGGTGATAAAGAATCGAATAGTAGTTCTTGTAAAAGTGGCGGCAGCTGTTGCTGTCATTAAGCCAATCAATAAGGAAATGAAAATGAAAACTGTAAACAAAATTGGAATCAGTATTGCAGCTGCGTTAGGGCTTGGTTTTGCTGTAGCTTCTGTTCACGCTCAGCAAGGCCCAATGGGCAATGGTATGGGTCCAGGCATGATGCGTGGCGGAATGATGCAAGGTCAAATGATGGGACAAAGTGCCAACATGAAGATCATGCGAGAGTTAATGACTCCAGCCGAAAGACTTGCCATGATGGATAAGATGATTGATGCCAAAACTGTGGAAGAGCGTCAAGCAATCATGACGGCAAATCATGCAGAAATGGAAAAGCGTGCCAAAGAAAAAGGAATTACTTTACCGGCACATACGCCCCAAATGATGTCCGGCAGAATGTGCGGATAAGATAGTTGAGTG
>CAIMOW010000144.1 GCA_903843235.1 uncultured beta proteobacterium
AGTCAGAGTTTCTAATGAAAGCCAATAAATTGGCCCATTTGATTTGATATAGATCAATCTGTCATATTTAGAACCAAGGAAAATGAATCTGTCTCCTCCAAGATTGTGTGAATAGTTTTGGTTCTCTACCACTCTTCGGAGTGGTTTTTTTTACTTATGACGTTTTCAGTAGGCTGGCCCAAGGCGGCTGTATGTCTTATTTAGGTATTGATTTGAGCGGCGGTTATTATTAGCGATCAACATCTCTGTCAACTAGGTTTAATCGCGTCTGATTCAATCTCCTAAAGTTGTTTTTCTTTGTCATGTATTGGTTGCTATAGGGATTGGTAGCTCATGTTAAGTAATTCTCGGATATTAAATGCTGACTTTCGCAGCAAAATCATGTCAGCAGATGAGGCTGCAAAATTAATTCTTCCAGGTGACACTGTTGGAATGAGCGGGTTCACTGGCGCTGGTTACCCAAAAGAAATTCCCTTAGCATTATCAAAACATATTACCGAAGCAAATGACCGCGGCGAACGATTTCGTATTAGCGTTTGGACGGGTGCATCAACTGCTCCTGAATTAGATGGGGCATTAGCTAAGGTTGATGGTATTGAAATGCGATTGCCTTACCAATCTGATCCAACTTGTCGTGCCCGCATTAACGCGGGTCAAATGGAATATATCGATATTCATTTGTCTCATGTTGCGCAGTTTGTTTGGTCTGGCTTCTTGGGTAAGCTAGATACCGCTGTGGTTGAAGTCACGGGTATTACTGAAGAGGGGTATCTGGTTCCTTCATCATCGGTTGGCAACAATAAGACTTGGCTGGACATGGCCGATAAGGTGATTCTAGAAGTTAATAGTATGCAAAACCCCCTGTTGATGGGTATGCATGATATTTACTATGGCACACGCTTGCCGCCTGATCGTCAGCCTATTCCGATTATCAAATCGAGCGATCGAATTGGTATCCCATACCTTACGGTTGATCCAAAAAAGGTGGTCGCAGTTGTTGAGACGGCAGCGCAAGATCGTAATTCTCCTTTTAATCCTCCTGATGCAGACTCTGAGAAAATCGCAGAGCATATTCTTGAGTTTCTAGAGCATGAAGTCAAGAAAGGCCGTTTACCTGAGAGCCTTCTTCCGATTCAGTCTGGAGTGGGTAACATTCCCAACGCAGTATTAGCGGGTTTAAATAAAGGTCGATTTGAAAACTTGACAGCCTATACCGAGGTCTTGCAAGACGGGATGCTCGATATGCTCCTCTCTGGAAAGATGACCTGCGCATCTGCTACCGCAATCTCACTTAGCCCCAAAGTCTTAGCTCAATTTAATAACAATTTAGACGCATATCGTCAAAGTATTATTTTAAGAACCCAAGAAATTAGCAATCATCCTGAGGTGATTCGTCGTTTAGGCGTGATTGCCATGAATGGGCTCATCGAGGCCGACATCTATGGCAATGTCAATTCAACCCACGTGATGGGTACTCAGATCATGAATGGTATTGGTGGGTCTGGGGACTTTGCTAGAAATGCGTACTTGTCGATCTTCATGACGCCATCTACCGCAAAAGGCGGGGCTATTTCCAGCATTGTTCCGATGGTTTCTCACGTTGATCATACCGAACATGATGTTCAGGTGATTGTGACAGAGCAAGGACTGGCTGACTTAAGAGGCCTTTCTCCTAAGAAAAGAGCCAAAGTCATTATTGAGAATTGTGCACATCCAACCTATAAGGCTGCTTTATTAGATTACTACGAACGCTCTTTGCGTGATTCCGTTGGGAAGCATACCCCACATTTACTGAATGAAGCCTTTTTATGGCATCGCAATTTCTTGGAAAAAGGCCGTATGTAATACCAGTATTAAGCGGTAAAACCACCCTCGAGATTTTTTCTTCAATGTCTCTTATGGGTCGAGGCTGTGTAAAAACCCAAAATACTTCCATTGATTTAGATTTAAAGCGTGTACACGGGTTTTGGCCTTCAATCAAACGCTTCTGGCTGAGCCAGCAATTCTGTTTTGGTAATTTGTGATTTTTTAG
>CAIMOW010000145.1 GCA_903843235.1 uncultured beta proteobacterium
ATCCCTTCCTTTCCAATATCGACTCGTCGATGGTTGGATTGGTTATTCCGCTTAGCTTCGGCTGACGTTTTCGGGGGTGGGGAGAATGACTAATCTGGCTACCGCGCAGAAGCTTGCGCCGTCCAATCTACAACTGCCGGTCTCGGCATATTTTAACGTTGACTTGTTTCAACGCGAAATTGAACTGCTTTTTAAGCAGGGGCCTGGCTATGTCGGCCACGATCTAATGGTGCCCGAAATTGGCTCCTATCGCACTTTAGCCGCAGAAAATGAAGGCCGCATTATGGTTCGCAATGCGGCCGGTGTAGAGCTTTTATCAAATGTTTGCCGGCATCGCCAAGCGCTCATGCTTAATGGCTCCGGTAAAACAGATAACATTGTTTGTCCACTACATCGCTGGACATACGATTTAGAAGGCAATCTTTTAGGCGCCCCTCATTTTGAAGACAAGCCTTGTCTTAACCTTGGCAAATCGCCATTACAAAACTGGCAGGGGCTCTTGTTCGAAGGCCCACGCGATGTTAGGGCTGACCTTGCGAACCTTGGAGTGACTAATGACCTCAAGTTTGATGGCTACATGCTCGACCACGTTGAGGTTCACGACTGCAACTACAACTGGAAAACCTTTATTGAGGTTTACCTCGAGGACTACCATGTCGTTCCGTTTCATCCTGGCTTAGGAAAGTTTGTTTCTTGTGAAGACCTCCGCTGGGAATTTGGCGACTGGCATAGCGTGCAAACTGTTGGTATTCATAAGGATCTAGCAACACCTGGATCACCCGTGTATCGCAAGTGGCATGAAGCGGTGTTAGGTCAATTTGGTGGACAATCACCACGCCATGGCGCAATCTGGCTCACCTACTACCCCAATGTCATGGTCGAATGGTACCCTGGCGTGTTATGCGTCTCCACCCTGCATCCACTGGGTCCAAATAAAACACGCAACATCGTTGAATTTTATTACCCAGAAGAGATTGCTCTATTCGAGCGTGAATTTGTTGAAGCCGAACGCGCCGCCTACATGGAAACATGTATCGAGGATGATGAAATCGGCGAGCGCATGGATGCTGGTCGCGCTGCACTTTTGGCGCGCGGTGTCAATGAAGTCGGTCCATATCAGAGTCCAATGGAAGACGGCATGCAGCATTTCCATGAGTGGTATCGTCGTGTAATGAACTATCAAGGCGTTTAATCTAATTCACAGAAGGTCACCATGACTCCTCTTATTACTGCTAACCAGTTAGAAGAAATCATTAACAGCGGTGAAAATGTATTGCTGTGTGACTGTCGCTTTGATTTAGCTGACACATCTGCTGGTAGAAAGGCCTACGAAGAAAGTCATATTCCGGGCGCTATTTATGTTGATCTTGATCAAGATCTTTCTGGTGAAAAAACTGGCAAGAATGGGCGACACCCATTGCCGACTCCAGATGCTTGGGCTAAAACAAAAATACGCCTCGGCATGGATAACAACGCCCTTGTTGTTGCCTATGACAAACAAGGCTCTGTATATGCAAGCCGTTTGTGGTGGATGCTTAAAGCTACTGGTCACGCCAATGTAAGAGTGCTAGATGGCGGGCTAGACGCTTGGAATGGCCCTATCGGAACGATTCCTCGTAAACCAAGTCCAGCATGTCAAGTGATCGAAGCCATGCCGTATGTTGGTCTCGTATTGACTAATGCCGTGTCTGAAAACTTACAAACTCAGAAAAGTGTTGTGATGGATGCACGCGCTACCGATCGCTTTCACGGTCAAAATGAAACTTTGGATCCTGTCGCAGGACACATACCAGGGGCAATCAACCGCTTCTTTAAAGACAATTTATCTGCCACCTCATTTAAGGCGCCAGAAGAACTCTATAAAGACTTCGTAGATTTTCTAGGTCCCATCAAAGCATCCGATGTCATTCACCAATGTGGCTCGGGAGTCACGGCTTGTCACAACTTACTGGCGATGGAAATTGCTGGCTTGAGGGGTTCGCGCCTCTATGCTGGCAGTTGGAGTGAATGGTGCGCAGACCCCAAGAGGCCTGTTGAAACTTAATGCAAGTTAGACAGTAGGATCACAAAACCTACGCCACAAGCAATTAACACTGTTTGACGTAAAGACTCGACCCAGTGTGGGCGGCGATGCATCTGCGGAATTAAATCACTTACTGCAATGTAGATAAAACTACTAGAGGCGATGACTAATAGGTAGGGCATTGCAGCATGTGCTTTTTCTAAGAAGAAATAAGCCAGTACACCCCCGACCACGGCAGATAGCCCGCAAATCAAGTTGTACAGCAAAGCACGTGTACGCGAAAAGCCAGCATTGAGCAAAACAATAAAGTCACCAATCTCTTGCGGAATCTCATGTGCAATGATGGCAAGCGCTGTAAAGAAGCCTACTTGATAATCAGCCATAAAAGCTGCCGCGATCAATACACCATCTACAAAGTTATGAAGTCCATCCCCTATCAAAATCATTCCGCCGCTGCGTCCAGCAGCTTCAGCGTCATGGCCATGGTGATGGTTATGGCCATCACCTTCATGATGATGACTGTGCCGCAATAAAGAAATTTTCTCCAACAAGAAAAATCCCAGTAAGCCAGCGAGCAAAGTAGCAAATAAGAATTGGGGGCTTGCACCCTCCATGCTGAAGGCCTCTGGCAAAGAATGCAAAAAAGCTGTGGCTAGCAATATTCCGACCGATACGCTCACCATGTTGTGAACCATCTTGGAAAGCAAAGCCAATGAGAAGGTGGCGGCCACGAGAACGCTAGCCGTTCCTGCAAGGGCAGTTACCAGGAGAATGCTTTGCAAAACTGTCATAACAATCACACTACTCCGTTTTTCTTAAACCAAGCCAAGCATTTCGCCCAACCATCTTTTGCAGGGCCTTCGCAATAAGACTCACGGTAGTCCGCATGAAATGCATGAGGGGTATCTGGATATACCTCAAACTGAGATACCTTTGCGGCAGCATTTGTAGGTGCAGCCTTTGCCAAAGCCTCACGCATTTGATCAATGCTCGCTAAAGAGATTCCAGCATCAGCAGCACCGTAAAGACCCAAGACAGGGGCTTTTAAGTCAGCGGCAATATCTACTGGGTGACGCGGATTGCCTTCTGTTTTGTCACCAATCAGGCGGCCATACCAAGCAACGCCGGCACGCACCTGTGGCAATGTGGCGGATAACCAAGTAATACGCCCACCCCAACAAAAACCGGTAACGCCGACCCGTTTTAAGTCGCCCCCATTTTTTCCAGCCCATACCAACGAGGCCTGCAGATCACCGAGCACCTGAAAGTCAGGGGTCTTAGAGATAACATTGGTAAAAATGTCAGCAATCGTGCCGTATTGACTAGGATCGCCAGCGCGCACAAAAAATTCCGGGGCAATTGCGAGATAGCCTAAGTTTGCAAAACGACGAGTGACATCAGCAATGTACTCATGCACACCAAAGATTTCACTGACGACGATCACGATCGGCAGTGGGCCTTTGGCGTTTTCTGGACGAGAGACATAAGCCGGAATCTGAGAGATCCCAACAGGGATCATTTGCTCGCCAGCAGTCAAACCTGCAAAGCTCGTTTCAATAGCGGCTGCCATCACAGGCTGAGATGCTGGGGCCAAGCCAATCCCAATCCCTGCTGCAGCAATCGCAGAGGTCTTGATAAAACCTCTTCTGTCGCCCTGAATAGCTTTCGAAGCTTGATTATCTTTTTTGCTCATTGCATTCATCCCCATTACTTCTAGCCATTTTGGCCCAACTCAGTGAGCCTCTTCCCAATTATCGCCAATACCGATACTCACTAGCAATGGGACCTTCAGATCAGCCACCATACACATCAACCCTGGTAACTTTTCCTTTAGCAGATCAATCTCATCCAAAGGCACATCAAACACCAATTCATCGTGCACCTGTAAAAGCATGCGGGTTTTGAGTTGCTCTTTTTCCAACCAATTCTCAACGGCTATCATGGCCAATTTAATTAAGTCCGCAGCAGTTCCTTGCATGGGCGCATTAATCGCAGCACGCTCAGCTCCTTGACGACGAGGTCCATTAGATCCCTTGATCTCTGGTAGCCACAACCTTCTACCAAATACAGTCTCTACATAACCATTTTCACGCGCCTCTACACGAGTGCGCTCCATATATTGAGCTACACCAGGATAGCGATCAAAATATTTGGCAATATAGTTTTGTGCTGCAGAACGTTCAATTCCTAGGTTGCCTGCCAAGCCAAATGCACTCATCCCATAAATCAAGCCGAAATTAATCACCTTGGCATAGCGACGTTGCTCAGAGTTCACGTCGTCTAAAGCCACTCCAAAAATTTCAGCTGCAGTTGCTTGGTGCACATCCTTGCCGGTATTGAATGCCTCTAGTAAGTTTTTATCTTCGGCAATATGCGCCATGATGCGTAATTCAATTTGCGAATAGTCAGCTGAAAGCAACTTACAACCATCAGCTGGAATAAAGGCTTCTCGAATCCGTCGACCCTCTTCAGTGCGCACTGGAATGTTTTGCAAATTGGGATCGCTAGATGCAAGACGCCCAGTTACCGCAGTCGCTTGTGAGAAGTTAGTATGTACACGACCCGTCTTTGGATCAGCCATCCGTGGCAACTTCTCGATATAAGTTGACATCAATTTGGCCAAACTGCGGTAATCTAAAATGCGAGCTGGCAGAGGGTAGTCTTCAGCCAACTTTTGTAAAACTTCTTCATCAGTTGAAGGTGCGCCAGACGGCGTCTTCTTAATTACCGGCAACTCCAATTGCCCAAACAAAATTTCAGCAATCTGCTTGGGCGATTGAATGTTAAAAGGCTGCCCTGCTAGCTTGTGTATCTCACCTTCTAATTCCAGAAGGCGCTTCCCAACCTGTTGGCCCTGCTTGGCTAGCAATGCTGAGTCAATCCGAATGCCGTTACGCTCCATGATGCCCAGTACTCGCATAGCAGGCATCTCAATCTGTTCGTATACGTAGCGCAAGCCTGGGCTAGCCTGTATCTGGGGCCAAAGTTCTAAGTGGAGTCGCAAGGTTATGTCAGCATCTTCAGCAGCGTAATCAGTGGCAATTTTTAGGTCTACTTGATCGAAGCCAATTTGATGCACCCCTTTGCCGCAAACCTCTTCATATCGAATTGTCTTCACACCAAGATGACGTTCTGCCAAGCTATCCATATTGTGCGGTAAGTGAGATTCCAGCACATAGGATTCGAGTAAGGTATCAAACTGGATTCCACCTAAAGTAATTCCGTAATTAGCAAAGATGTGACTGTCGTACTTTAAGTTTTGACCGACCTTGGCATGAAAAGAACTCTCCAGCCACGTCCGCATACGCGACAGAACTACATTACGATCTAGCTGAGTTTCTCCATTGCGATGGGCTACTGGAATGTAACAGGCTTCACCCGGTTTTACCGATAAAGAAATGCCAACCAACTCTGCAGCTAAAGCATCTAAACCAGTGGTCTCGGTATCGATTGCAGTTAACTCAGCAGATTCAATTTTTCTGAGCCACCGATCTAAAGCAACTTCATCCACTACATACTCATAATTTCGCGCAATCCCATCATGCAAATCTGTTGTAGCTTGAGTTAACAATATTGTTGGCGTCGACGCAATCTCTCTCGATTTTTTTGCAGCCAATTCATTTGGAGAAATCCCGGGCAAAGGACTGCCAGCTAAGTCAAAGGATGTCCCTACTTGCTCCGACTGAGGGTTAGGATTGGTGAGCTGCTTTTCTACGTCTCGCAACCAAGTCTTAAATGCATAACGCTCAAACAATTCACGTAAAAGCGGCGCATCTTCAGGCTTTGCATGCAACTCATCCAAGTTCAGAAGATGAGGATTCAAATCGCAATCAAGTTTGACTGTGATTAACTCGCGTGCCCGAGGAAGCCAGTCCAAGCTAGCCCGTAAATTTTCACCGACCACACCTTTTACTTGATCGGCATTCGCCATCAAGCTATCTAAGTCACCGAACTCTGCCAGCCATTTATTGGCCGTCTTAGGTCCAGCCTTGGGAACACCAGGCACGTTATCGACCGCATCACCAATGATGGACAAATAATCCACGATGCGCTCGGGCGGCACTCCAAACTTTTCAATTACGCCGTCAATATCCAATTTTTCATTGGTCATAGTGTTGATCAAAGTAACCGATGGATTCACAAGCTGCGCCAAATCTTTGTCGCCAGTAGAAATAATCGTTTCCCAACCAGCCTGAGTGGCTTGGCAAGCCAGAGTGCCAATCACGTCATCGGCCTCGACTCCAGATACCATTAATACTGGCCAACCCAAAGCCTTCACCATCGCATGAATCGGCTCGATTTGCTTCACCAGATCTTCGGGCATCGGCGACCGGTGCGCCTTGTACTCGGAGTACATTTCATCCCGAAAAGTCTTCCCTTTGGCGTCAAATACACAGGCGATATGGTCGGCCTTCAACTCTGATCTGGCCCTACGCATCATGTTGACCATCCCATAAATCGCCCCCGTTGGGTCCCCAGCCCCATTTCTGAGGTCTGGCATGGCATGAAAGGCGCGGTAGAGGTAGCTAGAGCCGTCTACCAACAAGAGTCTATGTTTAGTCATACCGCAATCGTACAATCTAGTTGCTAACTTCCCACGGGTCTGGTTTGGGAACCGATCTGGAGTGGGACTAAAAAGGTGAAAAACGATGCATGCTCTAACCAACTTATTCAGCCACTCCTGGAGCCAGGCTCTTGTTTTAACTAGCTTTTTCATGGCTTTTGGCATATTAGGAGGTGGCAATGCTGCCGCCCAAAATATGAGCCAAGCACTAAGCCCTGCTGAGCTCCAACAAATCAACAATCAGCCGCTTGCTCCGGCAGTGAGCGCATCTGGAGCAATGAATACCCCAGAAATGCGCAAGCCCAGCTATCAATTTAAAGATGGGAACGGGACTGAAGTAACCGAGTACAAGGATTCAAATAGTCCAACCCAGGTTCAGGTTAAGACGAAATTAACTACTTATGAAATGTCACCCCCCGACTCTGTTAAACCGGGCGCCCAGTCTGGCGAAGGCAGTTTACTGAGCGTACCTAGCATCAGCATTCCAATTCGATAATTTATGGCTGTATTTACCCCGATCGAGCTTGACGATATCTCAGACTGGATTGCGCGGGATTTCAATATTGGAGAGGCTACCGCTATTCGCGGTATTCATGGCGGTATCGAGAACTCAAATTTTTTCTTAGATACCGTTTTAGAAGGTAAGAAGCAAGAATTTGTTTTAACAATCTTTGAAAGATTGTTAGCGGAGCAACTTCCTTACTACCTCGAACTCATGAGGCACTTAGCAGACAAAGGCATTACCGTACCAAAACCAATCACCAATAAAGATGGTGCGATTTTGTTTTCCCTCAAAGGTAAGCCTGCGGCAATCGTCACTAAACTACCCGGTCTATCAAGATTAGAACCCGAAGTGACACATTGTGCGTTGGTGGGTGAGATGCTTGCAAAGATGCACTTGGCGGGAGCTGATTTTCCAAAAATACAAGCAAACTTGCGTGGCCTTGCTTGGTGGAAAAAAATAGTGCCTCAAGTGCTGGCACATTTAAATCAAAATCAAAAAGATTTACTCACTAGCGAATTAGCTACTCAAGAAAACTTCTTCACCTCAAGTGAGTATGACGCATTACCGCAAGGCGCAAGTCATTGTGATCTCTTTAGAGACAATGTCTTATTTGATCCACAAGGATCTTCTGATACTTCAAAAGATGAATTAGGCGGCTTCTTTGATTTCTATTTCGCCGGTACTGATAAGTGGCTATTTGATTTAGCAGTGACGGTAAATGACTGGTGCTTGGCTAGCAATAAAAAAGATTTAGATCTTGCTCGCTTTAATGCACTTATGGATGCCTACCAATCCGTACGCCCACTCACTGCAGATGAAAAAGCCAGCTGGCCAATGATGGTCCGTGCGGCTGCATTGCGCTTCTGGATCTCTCGTTTGTGGGATTTTTATTTACCGCGTGATGCGCACATGCTGACGCCACATGACCCAAGCCATTTTGAGCACATTCTTTTAAGCCGCAAAGCCATATGAAACTTAACTCCGTCGCCCCTAGAGAGGGGTATGCCTGGATCCGTCAAGGGATTTGGCTCTTTAAGCAAAGCCCCATTGGATTTTTGATGCTGGTCTTTATGTATGTGTTTCTTGCACAGCTTGCTGTACTCGTGCCGGTGATTGGTGTCTTTGCAGTATTGGTTCTGACGCCAACCCTATCAGTTGGCTTTATGACAGCGTGTCGACAAGCCATTCAAAAAGAACGTATCCGCCCGATGGTGTATTTGGCTGCCCTCCAATCCACCATGGTGGTTCGTAAGAGAATTTTGCAGCTCGGTCTTGTTTACGCAGCACTCATTCTGGCACTCAGCTTTATCCTGAGCATGCTAGTAGACTTTGAATTGCTGCTTCCACTGGTGACGAGTGATAGGCCCGTTACCCCAGAGGCTATTCGACAAATTTATTTGGTCTTGTTTTTTGGATCGATTCTTTACATTCCGGTAGCTATGCTGATGTGGTTCTCACCACTACTAGTTGCTTGGGAGGATATGTCGATTCCTCAAGCGCTATTCTCTAGCTGCTTGGCATGCTGGACTAATCGTGGGGCGTTCTTGCTGTATCTCGCCATCTGGAGCGTAGTCCTCATTGCCATTCCACTCATCATTGGATCTACATTGGATGCAGTGGATCTTGGGCAGGCCGCCTCATTTATTGTCGCCCCGCTCTCTATGGCGGGGCTCACTGTGATGCATTGTTCTTTCTTTGCTACATGGAAAGCCTGCTTTGCAGACAAAGAGGAAGCTACACTGTTAGCTTGAGTTGCCTAGTCAATAGCACTCAGTTTTGCAATACTCAGTTGCAGCCACTTCACACCATGTCGTTTGAAACTGACTTGAGCACGCGCATCTGCATCATTGCCTTCTAAGCCAGTAACACGTCCTTCACCAAACTTGGTATGAAATACATTTTGCCCAATTGTGAATGGATAGTTGCCACGTGGCGGTGAAGCAAGTCTTTGAACCGTTGTCGAGGCTGAGCCCACCCGACCTACTCGCGCAGGCGTCTGACCATAGGCTTGATTTCGTACTTTCTGATGCTCGCTACCAGAGTCAAAGAAGTCATTAGATTCATATTCACGCTGACGCGTATAGCCATCTTGCCAAGTAGATCCTGAACTTCTGCCGCTGCCACCCCAACGAGAATCTTTGGCCTTAGGGGTCAACCACTTGAGTGATTCAGCCGGCAACTCTTCCAAGAAGCGAGATGGCATGTTGTAACGTACTTGGCCATGCAACATGCGTGACTGAGTATGGGAGAGATACAGGCGCTCTTTAGCCCTGGTAATCGCCACATACATTAAGCGACGTTCTTCTTCTAGACCATTAAGTTCATTCACACTATTTTCATGCGGGAATAAACCCTCCTCCAAGCCGGTAATGAAGACAGAAATAAACTCGAGGCCTTTGGCTGAATGCACTGTCATTAACTGCACGGCATCTTGACCGGCTTGAGCTTGGTTGTCGCCTGCTTCTAGGGATGCGTGCGATAAAAATGCTGCGAGCGGAGAAACCTGAACTACGCCTGGCTCGTCCTCACCAGATAGCATGGCTGCAGTAGCATCTTGACCATAACCTTCTTCCGCAATGAAAGCAGTTGCGGCGTTCACAAGTTCTTGCAAGTTCTCTACGCGATCTTGGCCTTCACGCTCAGTCAAGTAATGTTGAATCAATCCACTATTCTGAATCACAAACTCAACTGTCTCAGGCAAAGTGTTGTGACGGGTTGCTTCACGCATATGATCAACTAATCGCACAAACCCGCTTAGTGATGTACCAGCTTTTCCAGTCAAAGTGGTGGCCGCCAAATACAAAGAACATTGCTGAGATCTTGCCTCATCTTGTAAAGCTTCAATTGATCTCGCACCAATACCCCGAGTTGGGAAGTTCACAACTCGTGAGAAAGAAGTATCGTCGTTTGGATTTTCTAAAAGACGTAAATAGGCCAGAGCATGTTTAATTTCTGCACGTTCAAAAAAGCGTAGGCCGCCATATACACGGTAAGGAATGGCAGCAGAGAATAAGGCGTGCTCAATGATACGTGACTGCGCGTTACTTCTATACAGCAAAGCTATCTCGGTACGCTTAATGCCACTATTTACTAAGGCCTTGATTTCATCAACCAGCCACGCAGCTTCAGCATGATCACTAGCTGCATCGTAGATTCGAACTGGCTCGCCATGACCCGCATCGGTACGTAGATTTTTTCCTAGACGTTCTGTGTTGTTTGCAATCAGATGATTGGCTGCATCTAAGATATGCCCATGCGAGCGATAGTTCTGCTCAAGTTTGACCATCATCGGATGAAATTGTTTTTCATAGAGACGCATGTTTTCCACATCAGCCCCACGGAAAGCATAAATACTTTGGTCGTCATCGCCAACGGCAAAGACAGCACTTGTGCCAGCCCCGCTTACATTTGCCTTGCTAGCGTCGTGACCAGAAAGCAGTTTTAACCAGGCATATTGGAGCGCATTGGTATCTTGAAACTCATCGATCAGAATATGACGGAAGCGCTCTTGGTAATGCGTCCGAATGGCTTCGTTATGCTTTAACAATTCATAACTACGCAATAAGAGCTCTGCAAAATCTACTACGCCCTCACGTTGACACTGCGCATCGTAGGCTTCATAGAGTTGGGCCATTTTTGCCTGGAAGTCATCGCCTGAATCTAAGTCACGTGCCCGCATACCGCGTTCTTTAGCATGGGCAATAAAATACTGTAATTGCTTAGGTGGATATTTCTCATCATCCACCTTCAAACCCTTCAAAAGGCGCTTAATAGCAGATAACTGATCCTGGGTATCCAGAATCTGAAAAGTTGACGGCAAACCCGCATCTTTGTGGTGCGCCCTCAATAAACGGTTGCAAAGACCATGAAAGGTGCCAATCCACATGCCCCGAGTATTAATGGGCAACATGGCACTAAGGCGCAACATCATCTCTTTCGCAGCCTTATTGGTGAAGGTCACTGCCAAGATGCCAATGGGCGAAACCTGACCCGTTTGGATCAACCAAGCTATACGGGTGGTGAGGACGCGGGTTTTACCGCTACCTGCCCCAGCCAAAATTAAGGCTGATTGGGCCTGGCCATTTTCGTTTACTGGCGGAAGGGTCACTGCCTCGCGCTGTTCTGGGTTGAGGTTCGCGAGCAAGTCTGAGTACATCGTCCCAATTATAATTTGCCTCTTATGCCAAATGCTTCGAATACCCCTAATTCACCAGCGAGCAGTCCAGTAGACCAGCTTGCTAAATCCTACGAACCCTCCCCCATAGAAGCCCATTGGGGCCCAGAGTGGGAAAGTAGAGGTATTGCTACCGCCTCACTCGATGAGGGCAAAGCAAACTTTAGCGTTCAACTACCACCCCCGAATGTAACCGGCACCCTCCATATGGGGCACGCCTTTAACCAAACCATCATGGATGGCTTGGTGCGTCATGCTCGTATGTCCGGTAAAAACACCCTATGGGTGCCCGGGACAGACCACGCTGGTATCGCCACTCAAATTGTGGTTGAACGTCAGCTCGATGCACAAAAAGTTTCTCGCCATGATTTGGGTCGCGAGAAGTTTTTAGAAAAAGCTTGGGAATGGAAAGAAGCTTCCGGCAATACGATTACACGCCAGATTCGTCGTCTCGGCGCCTCTATTGATTGGAGTCGTGAATATTTCACGATGGACAGCAAGATGTCCAAGGCAGTGGTTGAAGTATTTGTCCGTCTGCATGAGCAAGGATTAATTTACCGTGGCAAACGTTTAGTTAACTGGGATCCAGTTTTAGGCACAGCTGTTTCAGACCTGGAAGTGGTGAGCGAAGAAGAAGATGGCTCGATGTGGCACATCCGCTATCCACTCGCTGATGGCTCCGGTCAACTAACGGTTGCCACTACTCGCCCAGAAACCTTATTGGGCGACGTGGCAGTAATGGTCAACCCTGAAGACGAACGCTATAAGCACCTCATTGGTAAATCAGTCAATCTACCGCTTTGCAATCGCGAGATTCCCATCATTGCAGATGATTATGTCGATTTAAACTTTGGCACTGGCGTGGTGAAGGTAACTCCTGCTCATGACTTCAATGACTATGCAGTCGGTCAACGTCATCGATTACCACTCATCAATATCTTAACTTTGGATGCCAAGATTAATGAGAATGCGCCGACTATCTATCAAGGCATGGAGCGTTTTGCAGCTCGTAAACAAATCGTTGCTGATTTAGATGCTGCAGGCCTCTTAGACAAAGTGCAGCATCATAAGTTAATGGTACCCCGCGGTGATCGCACCCAAACCATTATCGAGCCGATGCTCACCGACCAATGGTTTGTGGCGGTTTCCAAACCAAGTCCAGACAATCAATATCAACCCGGTTCATCGATTGCTAGCGCTGCATTAGATGCAGTTACTAAGGGTGATATCAAACTCGTTCCAGAAAACTGGATCAGTACTTATACGCAATGGCTCGAGAATATTCAAGACTGGTGTATCTCACGTCAACTGTGGTGGGGTCATCAAATCCCAGCCTGGTATGGCGAAGATGGCCAAATCTTTGTGGCACGCTCTGAAGAAGAAGCCAAAGCCAAAGCTGTAGTTGCAGGCTATAGCTGCGCACTGAATCGCGACCCCGATGTACTCGATACTTGGTTTAGCTCGGCACTTGTACCCTTCAGCTCATTAGGCTGGCCAGAGCAAACGCCTGAACTCAAGCACTTCTTGCCTTCATCTGTACTCGTTACCGGCTTTGACATCATCTTCTTCTGGGTAGCGCGCATGGTCATGATGACCTGCCACTTCACTGGTAAGGTCCCATTCCATACTGTTTATGTTCATGGCTTGGTGCGAGACTCCGAAGGCCAGAAGATGAGTAAGTCCAAAGGCAATACCTTGGATCCGATTGATCTGATTGATGGCATCAAGATTGACGAGTTAGTTAGCAAGAGAACGTCTGGTTTGATGAACCCTAAACAAGCAGAAAGTATCAGCAAGAAAACCAAAAAAGAATTTCCGGAGGGCATTCCTGCATTTGGTACTGATGCATTGCGCTTTACTTTTGCATCCCTTGCTTCGCTAGGTCGCAACATCAACTTTGATCAAAAACGTTGCGAGGGTTATCGTAACTTCTGTAATAAGCTTTGGAATGCCACCCGCTTCGTTCTCATGAACTGCCCTGGTACCGATGAAGAAAATGGTCTTGCACCTTGTGACAATCAATGCGGTCCAGAGGGCTACTTAGATTTCTCTCCCGCAGATCGCTGGATTGTTTCTTTATTACAAAGAACTGAAGCTGATGTTGCTAAAGGTTTTGAAAACTACCGCTTTGACAATATTGCCTCCAGCATCTACCAATTTGTTTGGGATGAATATTGCGATTGGTATCTCGAGCTTGCCAAGGTTCAGTTACAGACTGGCACCCCAGCACAGCAACGCGCAACGCGTCGCACCTTACTACGTGTTCTGGAAACAATCTTGCGTATGGCGCATCCATTGATTCCCTTTATCACGGAAACACTTTGGCAAACAGTTGCACCGATATCCGGCAAAGAACTTGCCAAACAAGAAAAGCAAACGATTGCACTGCAGCCTTATCCAGCTCCTCAACCAGAGAAAATTGACGAGCAGAGCGAAGTATGGGTCGCTCAAATCAAAGCTATTGTTGATGCCTGCAGAAATCTACGCGGTGAAATGCAAGTTCCACCCGGACAAAAAGTACCACTTTGGGTTAGCGGTCCCGAGGCATTACTAAAGCAAGCCACACCTTACCTCACTGCTTTGGCCAAATTATCTGAAGTCAAAATCTATAGCAATGAGTCCACCTTGGAAAGGGATGCTCCTGGCGCCCCCATGGCCTTGGTTGGCGACCTGAAGCTCCTCCTCAAAATTGAAGTAGATATCGCCGCAGAAAAAATTCGTCTTCGCAAAGAAATTGAGCGGTTGGCCAATGAAATCACCAAGGCACACGCAAAGTTAGACAACGAAAGTTTTGTAGCTCGCGCTCCAAAAGAGGTGGTTACCCAGGAAAAACAAAGGCTTGCAGGGTTTGAGCAAAATCATGAGAAGCTTGTTGCACAATTAGAGCGTCTACAGTAAAAGAAATATTACCAACGGAAATACAATGTCCTCAACCATCAAAGCAGTTACTAAAGCCGTTTTTCCTGTTGCCGGATTGGGCACCCGTTTCTTGCCGGCTACAAAGGCCAGCCCCAAAGAAATGCTCAATGTGGTTGATAAGCCGCTGATTCAATATGCAGTTGAAGAAGCTATTGCTGCCGGAATTACTGAAATGATTTTCGTTACTGGTCGCAGCAAACGTGCGATTGAAGACCATTTTGATAAAGCTTATGAATTAGAGGCAGAGCTAGAGGCTAAGAATAAAAAAGAATTACTGGAAATTGTTCGCAGCGTTAAGCCAAGTCATGTAGATTGCGTATATGTTCGCCAGCCGGAAGCTTTAGGTCTAGGCCATGCTGTGTTATGTGCAGAAAAATTAGTGAGGGATGAGCCCTTTGCAGTGATCTTGGCTGATGACTTATTAGACGGCCAACCGCCAGTGCTAAAACAAATGCTAAAAGTCTTTAATGAACAAAATGGTTCGGTATTGGCTGTAGAAAAGATTGATCCAGCCAAGAGTAGTTCTTATGGAATTGTGTCTGGGAATGAAGTTGCCAAGGGCATCTACCGCCTCAATGGCATCGTAGAGAAGCCACAACCAAAAGATGCCCCATCAAACTTAGCAGTAGTTGGTCGCTACGTTTTATCTTCTGAGATCTTTAAACATATTCGCAATCTCAAACCAGGTGCCGGCGGAGAGATTCAACTGACTGACGCTATTGCCGCATTGCTCAAAGAAGAACCTGTATTTGCCTATGAATACGATGGTGTGCGCTATGACTGCGGAAGCAAGCTTGGTTACCTCAAGGCGTCTGTGGAATTTGCTTTGCGCCACCCAGAAGTGAAGGATGATTTTTCTGCTTACTTAAAGAGTCGCTCTTTAGGCTAAGTGGCTTATCTTCTCTTTAGGAAGAAAACCAAAACATTGCCTTCATTGGCGGTTGCAATCAACTCATTCCCAGTCTGTTTAGCAAAGGCAGGAAAATCATGAGCAGCACCAGCATCCGTTGCCTTAATCTTCAGGACTTCGCCTGACTGCATCGTTGCTAAAGCTTTCTTGGTACGCAAAATAGGTAGTGGGCAATTCATACCAATGGCATCTACTTCCATATTGAAGGCAATTTCACTCATTTGCTTGCAACCCAATCTTGAACGCTAGCTAAAGCCGTAGCCAAGGCCGTAGGGTTATTTCCACCAGCCATCGCCATTTCTGGTTTGCCGCCGCCTTTGCCGCCCACCTGTAGGGCAACAAAATTCACGAGATCGCCAGCCTTCACCTTGCCAATGGCATCAGCAGTCACACCAGCAACCAAACTCACCTTATCACCATGCACTGAGGCCAGCACAATGGCCGCAGTCTTCAGTTTTGCCTTGAGCGCATCCATAGTTTCGCGTAAGACTTGTGCATCAGCACCATCCAAGCGCGCAGCCAAGACCTTAATACCATTGATATCCACCGCTTGAATCGCTAACTCATCACCTTGGCTAGCAGCAAACTTAGAGTTCACTTTCTCTAACTCACGCTCAGCTTGACGCAAACTGTCTTGGAGTTGGGTCACGCGATTGACTAAATCTCCAGGGTGGGTTTTGAGTACAGCAGCAGCTTCGTTAATCTTGTCTTCAAGATCTTGCAAGAAGTGCAAAGCATTTTGTCCAGTAACCGCCTCAACGCGACGAATACCAGCAGCC
>CAIMOW010000146.1 GCA_903843235.1 uncultured beta proteobacterium
CTGAACGGAGAAACGTATGAAATTAATTACCGCAATCATCAAGCCCTTCAAGCTTGACGAAGTGCGCGAGGCTCTCTCGGAAGTGGGGGTTTCGGGCATTACCGTTACTGAAGTTAAAGGCTTTGGTCGTCAAAAAGGTCACACCGAGTTGTACCGCGGTGCTGAGTACGTAGTGGATTTTTTACCTAAAGTAAAAATTGAAGCTGCTGTTGAAGATGGCATCTTGGAGCGTGCAATTGAAGCAATTGAAAAAGCTGCACGTACAGGCAAGATTGGTGATGGCAAGATTTTTGTCTCTCCAGTTGAGCACGTCATTCGCATTCGCACCGGTGAAACCGGCGCGTCAGCACTTTAAAGAGAGGTTCAAAATGTTAACTTGGATGAAACGACTCGTTGCTGGTGGTGCTATGGCCCTAGCCATTGGCGCAACCGGCGTAATAGTAACTTCGCCAGCGCATGCTGATGAAGCTAAAAAACCTGCAGTAACTGCACCTGCCGCGGCTCCTGCTGCAGCAGCTCCGGCAGCTCCTGCTTTAGTTCCTAACAAGGGCGATACCGCTTGGATGTTGATTTCAACAGCACTCGTGCTGTTGATGACGCTTCCTGGTTTAGCTTTGTTCTACGGCGGTTTAACACGTAGCAAAAATATCTTGTCAATTTGCATGCAATGTTTCATGGTCTTCTCCGTGATTACGGTGCTATGGGCGCTTTATGGCTATAGTTTTGCATTCACAGAGGGTGGAGCATTCGTTGGTGGACTTGATCGTCTCTTCTTGGGTGGTATGACTCCAGACTCAGTAGCGGCTACCTTTAGTAAAGGTGTTGTGATTCCTGAGTATGTATTCATGGCGTTCCAAGCGGTATTTGCGACGATTACTTGCTGCTTGATCATTGGTTCCTTTGCTGAGCGCGCTAAGTTCTCTGCAATCTTGGTATTCATGATCATCTGGTTCACATTCAGCTATTTGCCAATCGCTCATATGGTTTGGTTCTGGCCTGGTCCTGACGACATCAAAGATGCCGCATCACTCGAGGCAATTACTGCTCGCGCTGGTTGGTTGTGGCAAAAGGGTGTTCTTGACTTTGCTGGCGGTACTGTTGTGCATATCAATGCTGCGATTGCTGGTTTGGTTGGTTCATACGTCATCGGTAAGCGTATTGGTTACGGCAAAGAAGCAATGAAGCCACATAACCTAGTTTATGTAATGTCTGGTGCTGCACTCTTGTGGTTTGGCTGGTTTGGTTTCAATGCTGGTTCAGCTCTTGAGGCAAATGGTAGCGCAGCATTGGCATTCGTGAATACTTATTTGGCTACTGCTGCTGCTGTATTGGGTTGGTCAGTTGCTGAGTGGATTCTCAAAGGTAAACCTTCCATGTTGGGTGCTGCTTCAGGTTGCGTAGCTGGTTTAGTTGCCATTACTCCTGCTGCTGGATTTGTTGGTCCAATGGGTTCACTCGCAATCGGTGTATTTGCTGGCGTAGTTTGCCTCTGGGGTGTAACTGGCCTCAAGAAAATCTTGGGTTCAGATGACAGCTTAGATGTATTCGGCGTACACGGTGTTGGCGGTATTTCTGGTGCCTTGTTGACTGGTGTATTCGCTGATCCAGCTTTGGGTGGAACAGGTATCTGGGACTACGTAGCAAATGCTACTGCTCCTGACTACTCTATCGCTAGCCAATTGTGGATTCAGGCTCAAGGCGTCATCACTACCCTGATCTGGTCTGGCGTGGTTTCCTTCATTGCCTTCAAATTGATCGATATCGTGATTGGTTTGCGCGTTAAAGAAGATGAAGAGCGTGAAGGTTTGGATATCAGCTCACACGGCGAGTCTGCCTACGAGTCTTAATCTGTAGATTTACCCCTCACTGGGCAGCCTTGGTTAGTTGCCTAGTTTTTAAGCGCGGGATCCTGGGATCCCGCGTCTTTCTTTTAAAAATCTTACAATGGTGGAATGGTTCCACATCTCATCACTGCCCTTAGCGGCCCCTTGCTCGAATTAGAGTCCAAGGCCTTAGAAGCTACACCTACTATTGAGCGCTGGTTTAGGCTTGAGTGGCAGGAGCATACCCCGCCTTTTTATTGCTCGGTTGATCTTCGTAATGCTGGTTTCAAGTTAGCCCCTGTAGATACCAATCTATTTCCGGGTGGATTTAATAACCTTTCTCCCCAGATGTTGCCCTTAGCCGTACAAGCGGCTATGGCGGCAATTGAGAAGATTTGCCCAGAGGCAAAAAACTTACTGTTGATTCCTGAGCGACACACACGCAATACCTTCTACCTGCAAAATATTGCCCGTCTCGCATCGATCTTGCGTCAAGCCGGTTTGAATGTTCGCTTAGGTACTTTATCGGATGAAATTACAAAGCCAACATGGATTGATTTACCGGATGGCAATCGTCTATTGATGGAGCCTTTATCGCGTACAGGCTTAAAAAAGCAGCGCTTAGGCTTGAAAGATTTCGATCCTTGTTCAATTTTGTTAAACAACGATTTATCTGCCGGTATCCCGCCGATATTGGAAAATATTCATGAGCAATATTTACTGCCTGGATTGCATGCGGGTTGGCATGTGCGTCGCAAGTCAGCTCACTTTGCTGCCTATGAAGAGGTTGCCAAGAAATTTTCCAAGTTGATCAATATTGATCCATGGATGATTAATCCTTATTTCACTAGCTGCTCGAATGTCAACTTTCATGAGCGCAAAGGTGAAGAGGAGTTGCAAACAGCAGTAGAGCAAGTTCTTAAGAAGACTGCCAAAAAATATCGTGAGTACGGAATTAAAGAAAAACCTTATGTCGTTGTGAAGGCGGATGCAGGAACGTATGGCATGGGTGTGATGGTGGTAAATGATCCAGCACAGCTTAAAGGCCTGAATCGTAAAGACCGCAATAAGATGAGTGTGGTCAAAGAGGGTCTAGAGGTAAGCGATGTGCTCATTCAAGAAGGTGTTTATACCTTTGAGAAAGTAAATGAGGCCGTAGCAGAGCCAGTCGTCTACATGATTGATCGTTACGTCATTGGTGGCTTCTATCGTGTACATACTGATCGTGGGCCAGATGAGAATCTCAACGCACCTGGCATGCACTTTGTACCCTTAGCATTCGAACAAAACTCCATGCCTGATCTGGGTGCTAAGCCTGGCAGTGCAGCCCCAAATCGTTTCTATCTTTATGGTGTAGTGGCCCGCCTAGCCTTGCTGGCGGCCTCCTTAGAGCTTGAGCGTACTGACCCTGACGCTGAAGCTGCATGAGTCTGATGCGCATTCATAGTTAAATAGAATAATGGATTTTTTATTCATCGCCGATCCACTGGAGTCTTTTAAGGTTAGCAAAGACTCTACGCTAGCGATGATGCGAGTAGCGCAAGAGGCCGGTCATCGTTTGTGGTTTTGCCAAAGTCGTAATCTGATTTGGAGAGAAAACCTTGCGACATCTGATTGTCAGTCTTTAGCTATTAAGCCCAGCGGTACATCTTGGTTTGAGTTGGGCGATATTGAAGCTCGTGCCCTGAATACTTTTTCAGCGGTTTTGATGCGCACCGACCCGCCATTTGATATTGAATATCTCAATACCACTTGGTTGCTGTCAGCAGCAGAGAGACAAGGCGCAAAGGTATTTAATAACCCTGCAGCCATTCGGGATCACTCAGAAAAATTATCGATCACGGAATTTCCTGGGCTGATTCCCCCTACTTTGGTAACGCGTGAATTGAGCGCTGTTGAGGAATTTCATCGGCAGCATAAAGACATTGTGATTAAGCCATTGGATGGCATGGGTGGCATGGGCATCTTTCGTGTTGGTCCGGATGGTTTGAATTTGGCAAGCATCGTTGAAACCTTGGGTGAGAATGGCGCAAGAACCTTAATGGTTCAGCGTTTCTTGTCAGAGATAGCGCAAGGCGACAAGCGCGTGCTATTGATTGGTGGAGAGGTGCTGCCATTTGCATTGGCACGCATCCCTCAGGGTAGTGAGATTCGCGGTAATCTTGCAGCAGGCGGCAAGGGGGTCGCAATGCCTCTTAGTGTTTCTGAGAAGGCTGTTGCAGAAAAACTGGCTCCCATTTTGAATCAGCGTGGTTTATTCTTGGTTGGATTAGATCTGATTGGTGGCTATGTAACGGAAATTAATGTCACTAGCCCAACTTGTTTTGTGGAGATCACTGAGCAAAGCGGATTTGATGTCCCCCAATTTTGGTTAAAAGCCCTTGAGAAAGCATTAGCGTAAATATGACTGGAATTGTCATCGTCGCCCATACCCCAGTTGCTAGCGCAATGCTGGGATTCGCTGAGCATACTTATGGGGTGGTGCCCGAACGTGTGAGGGCTGTTGATATTCCCCCTCATGAGGATATTAAGGTTAGCTTTGATCGCGTTATGAAGGCGGCCTATGGGGTGAACACCGGTAATGGCATCCTCATTCTGACCGATGTAATGGGTGCAACCCCAGCAAATGTGGCCTCTAAGCTAGAGGCACTTGGCCCGCTATCAGGGTTAAATGCGCCTGTGATTGTGCTGGCAGGATTAAATCTCCCTATGCTAATGCGTTGCATTACTCATCGTGGTGAGGGTTTGGAAGAGTTGGCTCAAAAGGCGCTTGCGGGTGGCCAACACGGCATCCTGCGCCTTGGATCAAAAACACACCCAGAAAAAACTGAACAACAAGGTTAGTGATGCCGATTGCTGAGATACAGATTGTGAATAAACTTGGCTTGCATGCTCGTGCTTCTGCCAAGCTTTCTCAGTTGGCAGCAGAATTTCCTTGTGAAATACTCCTGTCACGCAATGGGCGTCAAATCAATGCCAAGAGCATTATGGGTGTCATGATGTTGGCTGCAGGTATTGGTAGCTCGGTTACCTTGGAAACGGTCGGCGAGCAAGCCGATGAAGCAATGCAGGCCTTGACAAAATTAATCAATAATCGTTTTGGTGAGAGTGAATAAGCATGACTTTTGCTTTGCACGGCATTCCAGTATCAAAAGGCATTGCCATCGGCAAGGCGGTACTGATTTCGCATGCAGCACTTGAAGTAAGCCACTACCTCATTGAGTCTGGCAAGGAAGATCAGGAAGCGCAAAAGTTGCTGGATGCTTTTGAGCAAGTTCGTCTTGAGTTGGAGCAGCTACGTCGTGGTTTGCCTAAGGATGCTCCACAAGAGATGGCAGCGTTCTTAGATGTGCATGGCATGATTTTGAGTGACCCTGCTTTAGCTGAGAAACCACTACATCTCATCCGCACTCAACGTTTAAATGCTGCCTGGGCACTCACCACAGAGCTAAATGACCTTCTGGAGCAGTTTGCTGAGATTGAAGATATCTATCTCAAGGAACGTGGTAACGATATTCGTCAGGTAGCTGAGCGCGTTCTGAAGGCGTTAAATTCACAGCAAAAAGACTCTCTGACGGATTCAGAGATTATTGCCTCGAGTGATTTTGGGGTGGATGCCATTATTGTTACGCATGATATTGCTCCACATGACATGCTGCGCTTTAAGGATCAGCTGTTTACTGGCTTTGTTACCGATCTAGGTGGTAAGACGTCCCATACTGCCATCGTTGCTCGTAGTATGGAAATTCCAGCGGTAGTAGGGGTTCGTCACGCCAGTGAAATGATTCGCCATGGCGATTGGCTCGTACTTGATGGTGAGCGCGGCGTGGTGGTGGTTGCTCCAGACGAGCAGCTACTCTCCGAGTATCGGAAGCTGCAAACTCAGGCTTTAAAAGAAGTTCGCAAGCTTCAGCAGCTAAAGCACTCGCAAACTCGCACGGCCGATCATGTTGATATTCAGCTATTCGCCAATATTGAATCACCCGACGATGCGACCCATGCAGTTGAGTTGGGCGCTGTAGGTGTTGGTTTATTTCGGTCTGAATTCTTATTTATGGATCGCAATCAGGCCTTGCCTGACGAGGAGCAACAATATCAAGAATATAGTCGCGTAGTTGATCTGATGCATGGCCTACCAGTCAATATTAGAACGATTGACGTTGGCGCTGATAAAGCTTTGGGTGCAGGGGGAGATTTGTCGCAAACTGGCACTTCTCCTCTAGGTTTGCGTGCGATTCGTTGGTCTTTAACGGAGCCCGAAATCTTCTTGACGCAGCTCAGGGCAATTTTGCGAGCGTCTGCTCATGGTCAGGCACGCATCATGATTCCCATGTTGGCTCATGCTAAAGAGATTGATGAGACCTTGCGTCTGATTGAAAAAGCGAAGCAACAATTACATGCTCGTGGAAAGCCTTTTAATCCTAATATTCAAGTTGGAGCAATGATAGAAATTCCTGCTGCGGCTTTGGTATTACCCCTCTTTATTGATCGTTTTGATTTCTTGTCGATTGGTACGAATGACTTAATTCAGTACACCTTAGCAATTGATCGAGCAGATCATGCGGTGGCGCATTTATATGATCCTTTACATCCAGCCATTCTTCATCTGTTGGCGAGCATTATTGATCAGGCAAAGCGTGCCAATATTCCCGTTGCAGTGTGTGGCGAAATGGCTGGCGATCCTTCGATGACAAAACTATTACTCGCCTTAGGCCTAACGGATTTTTCCATGCACTTTAGCCAGCTATTGCTTGTTAAGCGTGAAATATTGAGTGCAGATGTAGGCCAATTAAAAGCGCGCATTCCACGGGTGTTGAAGGCTTATGAGCCAGAGGCACAAGCAAAAGCGCTAGAGCGTCTCTTTGCTTAAGTTGTCAGACTAATCTAGGCTCTATTCATTGGCCTTGCCCACATACAAGACACTCAGGATTGCGGCTGATCCGAATCTCGTCAATTTGAGTATTGCGCGCATTCCAAAGCAACATACGGCCCACTAACGGCTCACCAAATCCAATGAGTACTTGTAGTGCTTGGGCTGCTTGCATTGCTCCAATGATCCCCACAAGCGGTGAAAAGATACCCATGCTCGCACAGCTCACCTCTTCAAACTGTTCTACAGGAGAGAAGATGCAGGCATAGCAAGGAGAAGTTTTATTGCGTGGATCAAAGACACTGATTTGACCATCAAACCGAAGCGCCGATCCTGATACCAGAGGAACTTGATGTTTTACGCAAAGTCGATTGATCATTTGTCGCGTGGCAAAGTTATCAGTGCAATCTAAAACAATATTGACTGTTGTTAGCAGTCGATCAAGCAACTTATCGTCCGCCTTCGTTTCTATTGCGTCCACCTCAACCCCAGGATTGAGCCTATGTAGAAATGATTTTCCGGAAGCTACTTTATTTTGCCCAATGCTTGCTTGGGTATGCATAATCTGGCGCTGTAGATTGGTAAGGTCGACCTTATCGTGGTCGACCAAGGTAATTTTGCCCACTCCTGCTGCGGCAAGATACGGAGCCGCTGCACTTCCTAGCCCACCTGCCCCAATAACCAGAGCATGCGAAGTCAGAAGTTTTTTTTGGCCTGCAACATCAATGTCCTCAAGAAACACATGTCGTGAATAGCGAAGAAGCTGCTCATCATTCATGTATGGTCTCGAGGTATTTCTGGATTATTCGAGTTTAGAGGATGAGCGTTTGACGGTCTGACCATCAATAAACGCCACTGCTTGTGAAAGCATAAAGTCATCAGCGCTACCTAGCTCGGTTGGCTTTTTAGACTTTTCTTTCTCTTTTTCCTCGGGAGTTTTCTTAGCATTTTTTTCTTCAATGCGCTGTAGCTCTTCTAGGCGACGCTTTTCTCTATCGGCAATTAACTTTTCTTCAGATGACTGTTTGTTACGCAAATGTTTTTCGCTGTCAATTTCACGGGTGATTAAGACATCATCAGGGTCACCATCTTTGTTTTGATCAACTGCAATATCGGGCTTGATACCATAAGCCTGAATCGATTTACCGCTTGGTGTGTAGTAGTAAGCGGTAGTAATTTTTAGTGCCGAGTCATTCGTTAATGGACGTACGGTTTGGACTGAGCCTTTGCCAAAAGTTGTTTTACCGATGATCGTTGCACGCTTGTAGTCTTGCAAGGCTCCAGCAACAATTTCAGAAGCAGATGCTGAATAAGCATTCACTAAAACCACCATCGGTATTTTCTTAAAGAGTGCCGGCACATCAGCCAATGGGTCGCCCGGCTCACTCAATCGATACATCTCAGGCGTTGCATTGAATACTTGCTTGGAATCAGGAGATTGACCTTTAGTTGAAACAATGACCGCATCGGCTGGCAAGAAGGCAGCCGCAACCCCAACGGCACCTTGTAGCAGACCGCCACCATTGTTACGCAAGTCTAGGATGACGCCTTTGAGTTTCGGATCTTGTGCTGCGATCTCGGTTAACTTCTTAGCAAGATCTGGCACGGTGCGCTCTTGAAAGCTAGTAACACGAACCCATGCAATGTCGTTATCTAAGATTTTTGTCTTTACTGATTGCACTTTAATTTCAGCGCGGGTAATGGTTACTGGGAAAGTGCGTTCTTCATTCTTGCGATAAATAGTGAGTGTAATTTTGGTGCCAGGAGTGCCACGCATTGTGCGCACCGCCTTATCAAGTGACATCCCGCGCACAGGCTTGTCATCGAGGCGGGTAATCAAGTCTCCAGCTTGCAGTCCTGCACGTGCTGCTGGACTATCTTCAATGGGATTGAGGACTTTAACAAGACCATCCTCTGAGGTGATTTCAATGCCAAGGCCAGCGAATTTCCCCGAAGTTTGCTCTTGCATCTCGGAAAAATCTTTTTTGTCTAAGAATGTAGAGTGTGGATCTAAGCTGCTAACCATTCCCTTTACTGCATCAGTTAAAAGTTGCTTATCTTCAATAGGCTCTACGTACTCCCGTTTAATTTGCGCAAAAACATTCGAGAGGGTGCGCAGCTCATCCAGTGGTAGGGTGGTGTTTTGTTGGGCGGTTGCTGACAGTTGAATAGTTGCTGTTACTCCGGCAATGAGACCGACAGAGATCAGGGCAAAGTTTTTAAGAAATCGACGCATGTGTTTGTATAACCCTAGTCTAAATAAAAATGTTGAATTGGTTTGAGCTGGTCATCCAATTCATATACGAGTGGTACACCATTTGGAACATTGATTTCCATAATGGCTTCATCAGACATCTGATCTAAATACTTAATCAAAGAGCGGATGCTATTGCCATGTGCTACTAGTAAGACACGTTTACCTGCTTTAAGCGCGGGGGCAATAGATTCGTTCCAGAGGGGCAAAACTCTCTCGACATTGTCTTTAAGGCATTCACCCAAAGGAATATCGGAGGCATTGAGCTTTGCATAGCGCGGATCATTCTGGGGGTTACGCTCATCGTCGGCCTCCAGCAAAGGCGGACGAATATCGTAAGAGCGACGCCAGATGTGGACTTGTTCATCGCCATATTGAGCGGCTGTTTCAGCTTTATTTAGGCCGGTTAGGGCGCCATAGTGACGTTCATTGAGTCGCCAGCTATGAACGACAGGGATCCACATGAGATCCATGGTGTCTTGCACATGCCATAGGGTACGAATGGCGCGCCTTAAAACAGAGGTATAGGCGACATCAAACTCATAGCCCGCTTTACGCAGGTTTTCACCGGCAGAAAGGGCTTGATCTGCCCCCTTTGGGGTGAGGTCTACATCAGCCCAGCCAGTAAAGCGGTTTTCAAGGTTCCAGGCGGATTCGCCATGACGAATAAGGACAAGTTGTTTCATAGAGCCATTCTATAATCCGGTGATGAACTTTCTCACGCAAATTGATAATTTAGCGCTTATTGCCCTATTAGTGGTTTCAGGCATAGCACTCTTCCTACCGACATTATCTACGCTTATTAGCGGAAAGGGCTTGTCGCCCACCGAGGCAACTATTTGGATGAATCGCCGCAAGGCCTATGTTTTCGATTTGCGTCCAGAAGAAGCATTTAAGGCGGGGCATTTGCCGGCCGCAAAACATATCAGTGCCGGCCAATTAGCGGCGGGCCTGGAAAAAATGAAATTGGACCGTAAGCACCCAGTCGTATTGGTTTGTGAGAGTGGCAGCCATTCTCGTAAGGCGATTGCGGATATACAAAAGTTAGGCTTTGCTGAGGTGGCAATACTTGAAGGCGGCGTTCAGGCTTGGAAGGCCGCTGCGCTCCCTTTGGTCAAGTAGTCACCCTGGACAGTTTGAAGGAAATCATGCCCCAAGTAACGATGTACAGCACCCAAGTTTGTCCTTACTGCGTAATGGCGGAAAAATTCCTGCAGAAAAAAGGTGTTGCAAATTTAGAGAAGATTTTGATCGATTTAGATCCTGCCCAGCGCGAACTTATGATGACCCGTACTGGCCGACGCACTGTTCCGCAAATCTATATTGGTGAAACTCATGTTGGCGGCTACGATGATTTGGTTGCTCTAGATCGTGCCGGTCAACTGGACCCACTCCTGGTCTAATGTATTTAAAAAATTTATAGAGAAAGTTTGTCATGACTGAAAAATCCTCCACCGCCCAAGACGGCATTGAAAATTCTAACGAGCCAGGTTTTCGTATTCAGCGAATCTACCTGAAAGATTTGTCTTTAGAGCAGCCTAATGCGCCTCAAATCTTATTGGTAGCGGCTGACCCACAGGTACAGGTAGAGGTTGATGTAGCCGTGAATCGCCTCAGCGATGAAATTTTTGAAGTGGCCTTGGTCTCAACCATTACCGCTAGAGTAGATGGAAAAGTCCTTTTCCTGGTTGAGGCAAATCAAGCGGGTATTTTTGAATTCCACAATATTCCAGCAGAGCAAATTGATCCTATGTTGGGGATTGCTTGCCCAACCATTTTGTATCCCTATCTACGCTCGAATATGGCAGACATCATTAGTCGGGCGGGCTTCCAGCCGATCCATTTGAATGAAATCAATTTCCACGGCATGTATGAACATCGTTTGATGCAGGCGGCACAAGCAGCTGATAGCAAAGAGAATGGCGCAAGCGATGAGAGCAAGATTATTCTCCCCAACTAAGTTCGCTTAACAGGCCCACAGATCATGAAAGTGACGCTGCTCGGAGCTGGTGCTTGGGGGACTGCTATGGCTGTGCAAGCGGCTAGGCATCTTCAGGCAGGTGATGTTTGTTTGTGGTCTCGGAATTCTGAACAGGCAAGCGCCATGAATAAGGCTGGTGAAAACCAGCCTTATTTACCAGGCGTTACCTTGCCAAAAAGTTTGTCCCTCGAGACTAGTTTTGCAGACGCCATTGGCAGACTTTCTTCTGATGATTTATTGGTGATTGCAACCCCGATGTCGGGATTGTCAGAAACCATTGCGCAAGTATTGGATTTGGCACAACACCCGCTCAACATTGTTTGGTTATGCAAAGGTCTTGAGCCAAATACTTCTTTATTGCCACACCAGGTAGTGGAGCGTGAGGATCGTTTACATAACCATGGTTTAAAGCACACTTATGGTGCTCTTTCAGGCCCAAGTTTTGCGCGTGAAGTAGGTGAAGGCATGCCATGCGCGCTGACTGTAGCTAGCACTTCAGGCAATCTCTGTAGCATTGTTCAAACCGCCTTTCACCAAGGCAATATGCGTATCTACGCAAGCGATGATTTGATTGGTGTTGAGTTGGGTGGTGCAGTGAAAAATGTATTAGCTATTGCCGCAGGAATTGGGGATGGACTTGATCTTGGATTAAATGCTCGTGCAGCAGTTCTCACACGTGGGCTTGCTGAGATGATGCGCTTAGTAAAGGCTGCTGGCGGCAAAGCAGAAACCTGCATGGGATTGACTGGTGCTGGCGATTTGATCTTAACTGCGACTGGTGATCTCTCTCGCAATCGTCGTGTCGGATTGTTGCTGGCGGAAGGTAAATCTTTGCCAGAGATTTTGCAGGGCTTAGGTCATGTTGCTGAGGGTGTGCTGTGTGCTTCAGCGGTTGACAGCCTGGCAACTCGGTTAGATGTAGAGATGCCGATTACCACCATGATGGGTGAAGTTTTATCTGGCAAGCTTTCTCCTAAAGACGCAGTTAAAAAACTCATGGGGCGCGACCCCAAGATTGAAACTTAAAACCGTTTAGTTTCCCCCTGCTAGGCCATTTTGGCGCCAGGCTTCATACACAATGATGGCAACGGTATTAGATAGATTGAGGCTGCGGCTGCTATCTTGCATTGCTAAGCGCATTCGATTGGAGATGGGAATCGAGTCTCTAACTTCATCAGTAATGCCTTTGGTTTCTGAGCCAAAAATAAAGTAATCATTGGGTAGGTATTTGCCTTCATAAAACTTCCCAGATCCCTTGGTGGTAAGAGCAAAAAGACGATCTATGGAAGGCTTTTCGTTCTCTAAAAATGCTGCCCAGTTAGCGTGCACTTTGACACTTGCAAACTCGTGATAGTCCAAGCCAGCTCTGCGTAATTTTGCATCTTCCATCGGAAAGCCAAGCGGTTCTATCAAATGGAGTTTGGCGCCTGTGTTCGCACAAAGGCGAATGATATTTCCAGTATTGGGGGGAATTTCTGGTTCAAACAAAACGATATTAAACATGTTGGGCTCTCGGTTGTATTGGTCTAGATGTTTTTAATAAGACCTAATTAATCACACGGGATGCACCATTGTCCTTCAGAACGGTCGTAATTTCATTTAATGCCGCCCCGCTAGTCATGACATCATCAATAACAATGATGTTTTGATTTTCTAGGGCTGGGACAAATTTTTCATGATGCAAGATGTGGGTAAAGTCATCGCTATTATTTTTGCCAAAACGGCTTAGAAAGTTTGCGCTAGTAGGGGCATGGGGTGCTGAGTATACTGAGCGAATGACCCAACCCTTAAGATGGCTTCAAAGTGAAATTGCAGATCGTATGTTGCAAAAATTAGACATTGTGAAGCTTGTTCCAAAGGATATTTTATTGATCCCAGATTTTCCAGGGGCTCATGCTGAATTGCTGAGTAAGCGATTTCCTGAAGTGGCATTTCATAGTGTGGCTGAGGAGGGTTTATCCGGCATTGATTTTTGGCGACTAAAGGTTGCTCGTAAGTGGCGTAATGTTTTTAAGGGGGGATCCTCGACGTGCTTGGAGGTCTTTCGACGAACTAGTCGAATTGAACTTCCCGATAATTCTGTTGATTTAATTTTTAGTGATTTGTTGATTCAAGATCTCCCAGACCCTAAATACTTTTTAAAGGAGTGCTGGAGGGTGCTGAGGGAGGGTGGATTGCTGACCTTGAGTTATCTTGGTCCAGATACCGGCAAGGAGCTGCGCGAAATTGAGAACTCAGGGCAGCTTGGCATAAGGCCCTTGCTTAGTCCTTGGGACATGCACGACATGGGCGATGCTCTTCTGGGAGAAAGATTTTCTGATCCCGTGATGGATATGGAACTTATTAAGCTCGATTACCAATCAAATGTGCTTATGCTTTCTGACGCGCAAGCGATGGGCTTAATTCAACCCCTTCAAACTAGTCAGCAATTTCTTGAATTACCTAAAAAGCTCACTTTAGAATTGGTTTATGGACATGCTTGGGTACTTGGAAAGCACTTGGCCAAAGCACAAAATCAGGTCGCCTATATTGATCCAAAACAAATCCAACGCAAGACAATTAGTGATCCTGATTGAGTGTAAGTATTCACTATCATTTAAACCTTGATTAGGATTGAGTTGAACCTAGGTGGTCTTGGTTTGTTGTTGTGCTTAATTGACCCTATAATCAGCCCTTGATGTATTGGCTTGAGACCGCATTTTGAGCATTTTGTGGCGTTATTGCTACTTTGTTCGCGACAATAAACAGAGAATAAGATGAATTTATTTGGAAAAGTCACTAGGGCTTCGC
>CAIMOW010000147.1 GCA_903843235.1 uncultured beta proteobacterium
AGACACAAATTTGAGCTTTTCATCCATCTTCGTACTTTCATTCCACGGCATAGAGTGGTCCCTCCTATGCCTAAAACTGTAAAGTATGTGTCCGGTATAGAGTGTTAACTATGTGTCGAGTCGTACAACTAAAACCACCTTCGGGTGGTTTTTTCATTTGGGCTGGCAAACTCGTTAAGATTGCCTTATGCCTAACTTATCTAATGTCTTTGGCCCAATTTCTTTTATTGGCCTACTAATGCTCTCTAATGTCTTTATGACATTTGCTTGGTATGCCCACCTAAGGAATTTATCTTCAAAGCCTTGGTGGGTTGCGGTGTTCGCAAGCTGGGCAATTGCCTTGCTCGAATATGCTTTTCAAGTTCCAGCAAATCGAATTGGGTTTGAATACTTTTCACTTGGACAACTCAAGATTACACAAGAGGTTATTACTCTGGCTGTATTTGTGCCGTTTGCTGTTTTTTATATGGGCGAACCATTTAAGACTGATTACATTTGGGCTGGCCTTTGCTTATTAGGCGCAGTCTATTTTATGTTTAGAAGCTAAGAATCTGGCATCCTCAGCCCTAGTCGATTCCGCCCCGGGCCACCAAAAAACCAAAACCACCTTCGGGGACTTTTTAGCTCCTTGTAAGCGCTTCAATTGCTTGAATACTGTTGGCAGAGGTTCCAAACTCCCTTATTAACTCTTTACGCTTCGCAATTTCAAAGTCAGTGAATTCAAAGCCTGGCGCTACTGCGCAACTTACCAAACAGAAGGTCGCCTCACTCAATGGCTTAGCAGAGAACCAAGTATTGGCGGGAATGGTAGCCTGCAAATTTTTTGATGTTAGCCCTAGTTGAATAGTTTGAAGTAATTTATGTTCATCAAAAAAGGAAATGAGCACATCACAGCCAAGGTGAAAGTACCAGGTTTCGTCCGATTTAATTCGATGCCAAGAAGAAAAATCTGTCCCCGAAAGAAGATAGTAAATGCTGGTATAGGCGCTCTTATCCCTAAGGTCATTTAGATCTTGAATGATTGCCATTGACCGATGCATTTCTTTATAGAAGCCACCTTCTGGATGTGGTTCAAGATTAAGGGCGTCGATGATGGTGTGAATGTCTTGCATGACGGCTCTTTACCTTTTGGAATGTCAATAAGCTAGATTTGTATTGGCTTGAGTTTATTCTATAAATGCAAGCAGGATTAGGGATCCCATACTCTAGTCGACCCTGCTTGGGGTCTTGTGTGAGCGGCATATCAAAGGACAAAACCCCAAAGATTGTGAGATAGTGTCTTAACTATTTAACCTCACCTAATCTGCGAAAGATATCAATGCTTGTCACCTTATTTCGTAACCATACCAACTTAGACTCTGTCGTCAGTGGCTTAAGGAGTTTGTGATGACCAATTTATATTCTTACGAACCCAAGAATGGGCACGGCTTACCGCATGACCCATTTAATGCCATTGTTGGTCCAAGACCCATTGGTTGGATCTCCACTCAGAGTAAAGCTGGGGTTGTAAACTTGGCTCCCTATAGTTTTTTTAATGCCTTCAATTATATTCCGCCGATTATTGGCTTTTCTAGTGTTGGCTACAAAGATACTTTAAGAAACATTGAAGAGACGGGTGAATTTGTTTGGAACTTAGCCACATGTGATTTGATTGAGGCCATGAATCAATCATGCGCACCATACCCTCCTGAAGTAAGCGAATTTGATGCAACGGGACTTGAGCAGGCCAAATCCACATTGGTGACACCGCCTAGGGTAGCCAAGACAAAAGTAGCGTTTGAATGTAAATGCACTGACATCATTCAACTTAAAGATATTTCAGGTGAAAAAGTCCAAACATGGCTAGTGTTAGGAGAGGTGATTGAAGTCCATATTGATAGGGCGCTGTTAAAAGATGGAATCTATGACACCTCAGAAGCTGGCCACGTTTTAAGAGGTGGCGGGCCAGCCGACTACTTTACGGTTGGCAAAGAACAGCTCATTAAGGTGTATAGACCAAAGTGATATCTTTTGAAGTCGATTTGATGTTATGTAAAGCCTCAACCTCAACTCAAATAAGTCAAGCAAGCGGTATTCGGCATCCTTGGCCCCAGGCCATTCCGCCCCGAAGGTCTTTTTAGTCGAAAGGGTCTAGAATGGCCTATGTTGTATTTCATCCTTAGGCTTTTAAGTTCACTTCCATTAGCAGTCCTCCAGATTTTTGGGGCTAGCGTAGGTTTATTGGTTTACGTGGGCTCGTCGCGATATCGATCGCGGCTGAATAATAATCATCAAAATGCAGCGAATTATTCTGGCTTCCAATCAGCGCCATGGCGAGTGGCTGCCGAGTCTGGAATGATTTTTGCGGACACGATATGGATTTGGCGACATCCCAAATCTGCCATCCGTAAAGCAACGGTAGATAACTTAGACCAAATTATCGAATTATCTAAAAGTGGAAAGGGCTTAATCATTCTGGCTTCACACTTGGGCGGATTCGAAATGGTGCCACGTATTTTTGCCGAACACATGAAGGCAACCGTAATGTATAGGCCAGCAAGAAAATTTTGGGTAAATGCACTCATGCTTAAATCTCGTCGGCACTCTGAGATGGATTTTGTTGAGGCAAATCTTGGCGGAGTTCGTCAAATCAAGCGCGCATTAATTAAAGGAGGGGTTGTCGGTATATTGGCTGACCAAGTTCCAAGCGTAGGCGATGGAGTTTGGGCTAAATTTTTCAATCAATACGCTTACACAACTTCATTCCCAGTAAAGCTAGCCCGCAAAACTAATGTCGCTACACTTTTTGTGAGTGCGGAGAGATTGGGCCTTGGCAAAGGCTGGGCAATAAAGAGCCGACTAATGACGGAGGAATATCCTATTTGTCCCGAAGAGGCCTGTACCGTAATGAATCGTTATTTTGAAAAAATGATTATTTCTAAACCACATCAATATATGTGGTCCTACAATCGATATAAAAGACCGGCAGGAGCAGAGTTAGCCCCTCTGGGATGAGCTCTTTGGGTCAAGCACACCCAGAAACACAAAAATCACCTGGGGGTATTTTTTGTTTAAGGACTTCATGGGAGAATGTAGCCGTAAGAATTCATGGAGGATTTTAAAATGAAAAAAATACTTTATCTAATGTGTGCGGCTTATTTTGCTTTGGCTTTGGGCGGTTGTGCTGCGAGCTCCACTTCCCCTAAAGGAGTTAACTGTAACTTCAGTCAGGAGCGGCCTTTAACAGATATGCCTCTTGATTGCCAGGGTGGTCGATAACACTTCAATGGACATCATTTCTGATGTTGCTAGGGGCAGGTAGCATGTATAAGCTAATCGCCTTTGATGCCTATGGCACACTGTTTGATGTTTATTCAATGGGGGAGTTGGCCGAAGAATTATTTCCTAATCATGGTCAAGCGCTTGCCTTGATGTGGCGGGATCGCCAAATTGAATATACCCGTTTAGTCACAATGAGCGACCCAAATCCTGGTGGAAGCAAATACTATCTCCCCTTTTGGGAACTGACTATTCGTTCGTTGCGTTATGTATGTAAGCGCATGGGCTTGGAGTTAAGTTCCGAAAATGAAAAGCAACTGATGGATCAGTATGCCAAGCTTACGGGTTTTGAAGATAGCTTGATAGTTCTCAAGCGGATTAAGCAGCAAGGTATTGCCACGGCTATTTTGTCAAACGGAAGCAGGGAGATGTTATCGGCCGTGGTCGACAGTAATAGGCTAAAACCATACCTAGATAAAGTAGTCACCATTGAGGACGTACGTTTATTTAAAACAGCCCCGCAAGCTTATGAACTTCTATTAAAAGCTTTTCCAATTAAGAAGGAAGAAATTTTGTTTGTATCAAGTAATGCTTGGGATGCTCTTGCGGCAAAGTGGTACGGCTTCGATGTTTTTTGGATTAACCGCCTTAATCACCCATTTGAAGAGATAGGTGAGAGGCCAAATTACGAGGGCAATTCTCTTACTAAAGTATTAGAGTTGATCGGATAGAAATACATTACGCTTCTGTCCCCATGAGTAGTTATATTTGTTCTTAAGATATTGAGATGATTAATCATTTAGACCACATTGTTTTAACTAGCGCTAATGAGACGGCTTGCGTGGATTTTTATGTGCGTGTTTTAGGCATGAGGCTTGAGATATTTATCGGGGGAACGCCTCCGGTGGAGCGTAAGGCATTTAAGTTTGGTAGTCAAAAAATTAATCTCCATATCAAGGGAAAAGAATTCGAGCCTAAAGCAGGCTTTCCAACCCCCGGCTCATTAGATTTCTGTTTTATTGCTGATAGGCCACTCAGTGAGGTGATGGTGATGTTGCAAAAAGAGGGTTGGCCCATTATTGAGGGTCCAATCATCCGGACTGGTGCCACTTCAAAAATCAATTCGGTATATGTCCGAGATCCTGACCAGAATTTAATTGAGATTAGCGAGATTCTGTCCCTATAGGCAATATTGGATATAGTGTTGGTATGAAAAAAATCATCTTATTGCTTGTAGTATTGTTGGTAATGCTTGCTGGCTGCCAGTCAACTAGCAAAGGTGGCAAGCCCTTAACAACAGTTGAAATTAGCCAGAAAAGAGAAGCCACTATCAAGATGGCGAAAATTGGCTTAGATGCGTTAATTAAGCAAAACCCAGCAGCGAAAAAAGATATTGATGAAGCCGCTGGATACGCCGTGTTCAGCACGACAAATGTGAATGTGGTCCTGATTGTTGTTGCCAGGGGTGAGGGCGTTTTATATGACAAGCGCCGCAAAGAGCCTATTTTTATGGATTCACTTAAAACCGGTGAGGGCTTGGGTGCTGGATACCAAGATCAATATCAAGTTGCGATCTTCAAAAGCCCAAAAGCAATTGATCAATTTCTGCTGACTTCTATTGATGGGCAAAAAGGTGGCGTGGATGTAGATGCAAACTTTTCCGCTGGCTCTGGTGGCGAGATTCGATCATTCAATCCCGATATTACTTTTTATACAGTAGGCCTCTCGGGCTATGACCTCCAAGCAAATTATGGTGGAACCTTATATTTAGTTGATCAACAGCTCAATGATGTGGCGACTATGAAAAGCTTGCCAAGCAAAAGAAAATAATTCCCACTGATATCGAAAATATGCTGAATAAAAATCACAATCTTATTTATGCATTTCTGCTGTCTTTCATGAGCCCCCTGGCATTTTCAGTTGGCGACAACACTCGTGTATATTTGCCAGCTTTTTATGAGTCTGTAATGAAGATGACGCCTAACGGAAAGTTAGGGCAGATCATTAAGAAGGAGTCGATTAGCACATCTGTTCAGGGCGCACAGGCTTGGCGTATTGCTTTTATCTCTTCTGATTTTGCAGATAAAAAAACAATTTCTACGGGCATCCTAGTGGCGCCACTCGGACCTGCTCCTAAAGAGGGTAGGCCTATAGTTGCCTGGGCTCATGGCACAACAGGCACCGCACAAAATTGTGGACCATCACAATTACCAAATCCAGCACAGCCCCTGAATGAGTATTTCTTGATTGGCGGAAACTCAAGCACTGATTACGGCATGCCTGCTTTGGAGCGCTTTATCAAGGATGGTTATATCATTGTGGCACCTGATTATCAGGGGCTGGGTGGTGGCGGCAAGCATCAGTACATGATCTCTGGAACACAGGCTAGAGACGCAATCAATTCGATTCGTGCTGCTGGTGATATGAAAGAAGTGGGCGCAGGTAAAAAAGCGCTGATCTACGGCTGGTCACAGGGTGGGGGTACGGTATTGGCTGCGGCTAGTTCACCAGAGTACATTGCTCAAAAAGGTACGATATTTGATGGTATTGAACTTGTTGGCTTTGTTGCATTAGCCCCGCCAGATGTTAGTGCAACAATCGCCGCTCCTCCACAAGATGAAGTATCTGCCGATAAGTACCTCGGAGGATTAATCCAAGCATTTTCTGGTGATGTCATGGGCTTTGCTCATCTATCTATGACTTTTTGGGCATTACCAAATGGATTTTCAAATCTTCAGCTAGAGGATGTATTTACCCCGGAGGGTGCCAAGGCTATCAATCAAATTTATACGGGTAAATGCGTTCACACTGCTGTTGACACGATTACTTACAACTTTGGCAGTACCTATAAATCATTGATGAACTCACAGCCGAAGAATTCACTCGTATGGGCAAAAGCCATTTATGAGAGCGGCGTTAAGAAAGTAAAACCAGTAGCACCGGTAACAATATATTGGGGTACAAAAGATACGGCAGTGCCGCCATTCATGGGCAAGCTTTACCAAGAGCAGATGTGTAAGTTAGGTGCCAATGTAGCGCGCACCCAGTTGCAAGGGGAGCAGACTCACTACACGACTCCACCAGTTGCAGAGCCCTTATTTGCTCCTTGGGTGGAGAGTCGCTTTGCTGGCAAGCAGGCTCCGAATGGTTGCGTGGGCATTCAATAGCCTATTAAGGGTTTGGTATCTCGCGTAAGAAAAAACTACCGGAGTGGTTTTATTTTCTCAACAGCCGATAATTAAGCAAGCCTTACTTAAAGCGATAGGTGAGAGCCATAAAAATATTGTCTTGGAAAGAGCGATTCATGACTGGGCTATTGTTAATGCCACTACCCATCCATTTACGTTTGCCGTAGACGTTTACGTACCAGCTATCTACTAGCGGAATCTCAATCATCATGCCGGCCATGAGATTGGTGGTGGCAGGTGCTATATATGCACCATAACCGGTGAAGGTTGATTCTCCAGGGCTAATCCCATAGTAATAGTTTGCATATTGGCTAGATTGTCTTTCAATCCCCACTTGTGGGTACGCCACAATTTTTTTATAGGTTTCTACTTCAGAAAAATAAAGCAACTCATATAGCGCCCCCTTTGATTTGCCAAAGTCATGATAAGCATTGGCAAAAATAGCACCGATTGGTGTTTCCTGATAAGTGCCTACACCGAGAGGAATCGGATCGCTTCGATTGATAGAGTTGCCATTGAATGGTGACTTTACTTTGTACGTATCTAAATTGATCTTCCCAGTAAGTTCAAAATACCCATATCCCATCTTAAAGGTTTTGATTCCAATCTCATCAATACGGGCAAAAAAACGTTTGTAGTCAAAAAAGGCATAAGGCAAAGCGAGAGATTGCGTTCCCTCGGTGCCGATATGAAGATTAGAGGTGTATACCGCTGCGCCAATATCCCCGACGAGATGGTCTGGTAGCCCATCATCAGGCAAATCATCCATTGCAAACGATGGAGCTGCTAGCGCAAGAAATAATGCAAACAGAATACATTTCATAAGCGAATAATAGGCTAAAACCTTTAATTTGTTACCTTGCTTCAAAGATCTAAGTTATCGAGAGCCAGACCATCTAGGTGGCCTGTATCGGCCCAGCGATCGAGTTTCCAGGACTGCCCATCATGAGAAATCCAATTTAACGAGGCGTTAGGCACTACTGCAATACGCTTTGTATCCAATGCTTGATGGGTAGCAATTCGATACATCATGTCTAGTGCCCCACCATGGCTAACCAGCAGAATCGTTTTGCCCAGATGTTTCTGGCGCAGTGCTTCAAGCGCATTTCGAATGCGCTGGGAAAACTGATGAATGCTTTCGCCACCGGACATGTCATGGTCTAGCTCGCGTGCTATATGGGCTCGCCAAAGTTCGGGTTCAGCAAGAGGCGCCTCGTCAATGGTGAGTCCTTGAAGTGCGCCAAGGTGACGTTCACGTAATTCACCATTAGCAATTGCTGGTGCATTAAAGCATTCCACAATCGCATTCGCAGTATGGGCCGCACGTTGCAAGTCGCTGGTATAGAGAACATCAAATTGTAAATTTGATTTCTTGAGAGCTTGCGCTAGTTGCATAGCTTGTGCAAGCCCACGAGCGTTAAGTGCGATATCGGTATGCCCTTGTAAGCGTCGCGCTACATTCCAATCAGTTTCGCCATGACGCACCAGGCAGAAGCGCGTTGTATTCATACGGAAATGATACGTTAAAGATTATTTCTTAAGAGTCCAAGCGCGTGGATTGTGTTCAAAGCCAATCTTTTGGTAGTAGTCGTTTGCTTTGGGGGCAGCCAAGAGAACAATCGTGCATTCTGAAGCAAGGTGAGATTTGGTTTCTTCAATGAGTTGTTTCCCGATCCCCTGTTTTTGATATTGCTCATCAACCGCTAGGTCTGCCAGATAGGCTACGTATGAAAAATCCGTTAAGGTCCGTGCAATGCCAACCAATTTTTCCTGGTCCCATGCAGTAATTATGAGATTGGCATTGGCCAACATGTCTGCAAAAGTTGTCACCCTATCAATGGGGCGTCTCTCACCCAAGGTTGCGCGGATATAAAGATCTATGGCTTGCGCGGGAGTAATCTTTGCGTTGTTTCGGTAGATAATCATTTTGTTTATTCTCTACTATTAATACAATCAGATCAATTACAGGCGGGAGACATTAATGAACAAAAAAATGATACGGCTATTTATTGGGGCATTGGCAACCCTTTTCTTATCCGCATCCTCTGTAGCCGCTGACATTCAGGTAATTACATCAGGAGCCTTTGCTGAGGCATTAAAGGCTCTGGTACCCGAGTATGAAAGGCAATCCCCCAATAAAGTCATCGTCTCTTACGGTTCATCCATGGGAACTGCACCCGACTCCATTCCCTCTAGATTGACTAGAGATGAAAAGTTCGATGTACTCATTCTGGCGTCTCCAGCTTTAGATAGCTTTATCAAAAGCGGGGCAGTTCAGCCTAGTACAAGAGTAGACTTGGTGGCTTCAGTCATCGGGGTAGCCGTGAAGGCCGGTGCTCCAAAGCCCGATATTAGTACTGTAGCCGCATTAAAACAGACATTACTCAATGCCAAGTCAGTGGCCTATTCAGCCAGCGCAAGCGGCACCTATTTATCCACAGAGCTTTTTCCTAAATTAGGGATTGCGGAGCAAATGAGTAAAACTGCTAAGAAAATCTATAGCGAACGTGTAGGAACAGTGGTTGCTAGAGGTGATGCTGAGTTAGGCTTTCAGCAAGTTAGCGAGCTGATTCCGATTCCTGGTATCGACTTTATTGGTGAGATTCCCTCGGAGGTGCAACAGACTGTATTATTCTCTGCCGGTATTACGAGCAATGTCAGTAACGTGGATGCTTCTAGAGATTTGATTGCCTTCTTGGCCTCGCCTAAGGCAGTGCCGACTATTCAGAAAGCAGGCTTGAAACCTGTATTGCCGGCACTTCCTTGGCAGAAATAAGAGCATGTAAAAACCCCGCTACCTTAATTGAGCGGGGTTTTTAGTTATGCTGTTGCAACTGCTGGTATGTTTTGCTTATTGAGGGCCCGTTGAATTTTGGCCTTTTCTTTTGGCTTGGTGCTTTTTTCAAGTAGCGTTGTTAGTTGAGCGGTGTTAAGAGGACCCAATCTTGCTTTTCCTGTTTTGGTGAGCATTGAATCATTTTTTCTGTTTCTTTGGTTTTGGCCGACAGCCATATTGATTTCCTAGAGTATTGGATGATAGACCTGGGGGGTGTCCCTGCAGATCTCCCTATCTAGGGCGCAGAATAGTGATCACATTTCAGAATAACATCTAAAGAGTCTAGATGCTATGCTATGTTATGTTTAGGTCATGATTAACATTCCAAATATTATTTTTGCTTTAGTGATGGGTTGCTTGATGTCGCTAAGTATTACCTTGGCAACTACGTTTGTGCGTGTGGGCCCTGCTGAAAATTTTTTTTATGTCTGGCTTGAGGTTTGGGCTGTTGCCTATCCTGTAGCGATTATTTGCATTTTGGTTTATAGGCCAATTGCTAGCAAAATTACAGTCAAATTAGTAGAGTGCATATTACGAAAATAGTAGTAATCAGCACCCGAAGGTATGGGTATGAAAAAGTATCTATCTATATTGTTGCTTAAGCTTGATGGCGTGTGCTGCAGTCTATACTGATGCATCAAATGCGAACCAATAACTTTTCTTAATAGAAGCGGTGAGTCGATTGCTGAGCCAACCTAAAAAGTGAGCGTTTATTGCGAGCGGTATGGAAAAGTAGCATCGTTTAGAAACAGCGAGAGTCAACTGATCGCCGTATTTGATTGCAAGCTAGCCCGCTAAATCTGATTGGTAGATGAGCCCTGCATGCTCTCTGAGTGCATGGAACTGAATCGATTCCCAGCGCTGTTGAGCAACATCCAGTTCAGATTTGTGTGTAGCTAAAAATACTGATGCACCCACAACGTCTTCCGCCATGCGATGAATATTCTCTTGTATGAACTTCTTAAGCGCAACAGGATCATCAGAGCTCACCCAACGTGCTAGGCTATAGCGCGAAGGTAAGAGGCGCACCTCAGCGCCATATTCGGTTTGCAGGCGATGACTCACCACCTCAAACTGAAGTTGACCAAAGGCACCTAGTAGCATTGTCCCCCCCATCATTGGGCGAAAGACTTGAATTGCACCCTCTTCACCAAGCTGCATGAGTCCGGTGCGAAGTTGTTTGGAACGCAAGGGGTCTGCTGATTCAACCATACGAAAGATCTCAGGAGCAAAAAAAGGTAGGCCAGTAAATTGCAATTGCTCACCTTCAGTCAAGGTGTCGCCTAATCTGAGGAGGCCGTGATTTGGTAAGCCAATGATGTCACCAGGGAAGGCCTCATCCAAAATGTCGCGGCGCTGTGACAAGAATGACAGTGCGTTGTTGGTGCGGATTTCTTTGTTATTGCGACAAATCTTGAGTTTCATGCCGCGCTTGAAATGTCCCGAACAAATGCGCAAGAAAGCAACGCGGTCTCGATGTGCGGGATCCATGTTCGCTTGAATCTTGAAAACCACTGCTGAGAATTTATTTTCGGCAGGACTCACTTCTCTTTGCAGGGCTTTGCGTGAGCCTGGTGATGGAGCCAATTCGACCAAGGTATTGAGAATTTCTCTCACGCCAAAGTTATTAATAGCTGAACCGAAGAAGACGGGCGATTGACGCCCTGCCAAGAACGCTTCTCGATCAAAGGCAGGCATGGCATTTTTAATTAGGTCGACTTCAGTAAGGGCAACTTCAAGGTCTGATCCAAGGCGTTCCATAAGTACGGGCTTGTTCACATCCACAATTGCATGTGAATCCTCAGTTACTCGATCTTCACCAGCCTTGAACATGCGCATCTGTGAGTTTGCAATATCAATGACGCCGGCAAAAGATTTACCCATGCCTACAGGCCAAGTAAACGGCACAACCTCGATCCCCAATGCTGTTTCAATTTCATCCATTAGTTCCATGGGCGGCTTTACTTCGCGATCCATTTTGTTGATGAAGGTAACAATAGGTGTATTGCGGGCGCGACACACTTCCAGCAGTCTTAGAGTTTGAGACTCCACCCCATTTGCCGCATCGATCACCATCAGGGCCGAATCAACAGCCGTTAAAACACGGTAAGTATCTTCAGAGAAATCTTGGTGACCAGGAGTGTCAAGAAGGTTAATTATGCAGTCGCGATACTCCATCTGCATCACCGAGCTTGCTACTGAAATCCCGCGCTGCTTTTCAATCTCCATCCAGTCAGATGTTGCATGACGAGTGGCCTTGCGAGCTTTAACGCTGCCTGCGATTTGAATCGCCCCTGCGTATAGAAGTAATTTTTCAGTGAGGGTGGTCTTGCCAGCATCTGGGTGGGAGATGATGGCAAAACTACGGCGACGGAGAACTTCCGCGCCTGGCGTGCTGGATGAAATGGTATCGATGGTAATTCTGCGCTTATCTAAGTATGAGCCGAATTATATTCGGTGGTGGTGTTCAGAATTGCTCTTCAGGTCTGACAAATCGCCATTGGCCCGGAGATAGGGGGCCTAAAGAAATTCTACCCATGCGCACGCGTTTTAGGCCCAATACTTTGAGACCAACCATTTCACACATGCGGCGGATTTGACGGTTGCGCCCCTCTCGCAATACAAAGCGTAATTGATCTTCGTTTTGCCAACTTACCTGTGCTGGCTTGAGAGCGACACCATCCAGTTCCAGACCATGCTTGAGCCTATCTAGATCTTCAAAAGAGAGCGCACCCTCTACGCGAACCAAATACTCTTTTTCAATCGGGCTGTTCTCGCCGATGAGTAGTTTCGCAATACGTCCATCTTGAGTCAAAACAAGCATGCCAGTTGAGTCGATGTCTAAGCGTCCAGCAGGTGCAAGGCCGCGAGTATTAAAACGAGGACTACGCCCCCGATCAAGCGGGCTTGAGAAATAGTTCTCTGGGGTAATTAAAGAGGCGGCCGGTTGGTACTCTTTTTCATCGTCAAAATGAGAAATAAAACCTACTGGTTTATTCAGAATGACGGTTACGCGTGACGCTTGCTGAACTTTGGCGCCGGATTGAAGCTCTATTTTCTGGCTACGGAGGGCACGCACGCCCAGCTCATTGACGACCTCCCCGTCAACCGTGACCAAACCCTGCTCTATATAGGCATCGGCCTCCCGCCGTGAGCAAAGCCCAAGTTCAGAGAGTAATTTTGAAACACGCACTTTTTCCATATCAGTATTATCGATCAGTGACAGAATTTAAGATCTAGAGTAATAATGAGCGAACTTCACCCAGCAACGCTTAGGCATATTCATCAAGGAGTCCAAATTGACCACCCCTTTAAAAAAACCACCAATCTATAAAATCCTTTATTTTCAAGTACTTACAGCAGTTGTGATTGGTGTTTTGTTGGGGCATTTCTATCCGAGTCTTGGTGTGGACATGAAGCCCTTTGGGGATGCCTTTATTAAAGGCATCAAGATGATGATTGCCCCCATTATTTTTTGTACTGTTGTGCTCGGTATTGCTGGGATGGAGGACATGAAAAAGGTTGGCAAAACAGGTGGCTTGGCCCTCTTGTATTTCGAGGTTGTGAGCACGATTGCACTCCTTGTTGGCTTGGTGGTGGTTAACGTTTTGCAGCCGGGCGCAGGCATGAATATTGACCCTGCTAGTTTGGATACTAAAGGTATCGCCGCTTACACGGGTCCAGGAAAAATTGGTACTACCACCGAATTCCTGCTCAACATTATTCCGAATACGATGATTGATGCATTTGCAAAAGGTGAGATTTTGCAGGTGCTCTTTATTGCCGTCTTGTTTGGTTTTGCTCTGCATAAATTTGGTGGTCGCGGAACCATGGTGTTTGATTTAATTGAGAAGACCTCACACGTTCTCTTTGACATCATTGGTGTCGTTATGAAATTTGCACCCATTGGCGCATTCGGTGCAATGTCTTTCACGATCGGTAAATACGGCATTGGTTCACTCTTTTCACTCGGAAAATTGATGGGCAGCTTTTATCTAACCTGTCTTTTATTTGTTTTTGTTGTCTTAGGCATCATTGCGTGGGTGACTGGCTTCAATATTTTCAAATTCGTTCGCTATATCAAAGAAGAGCTCTTAATTGTCTTGGGAACATCTTCTTCAGAGTCGGTACTACCTCGCATGATGGAGAAGATGGAGGTTCTTGGAGTTAAAAAAACCTGTGTAGGCTTAGTGATTCCAACGGGCTATTCATTTAATTTAGATGGCACGTCAATTTACCTAACTATGGCCGCAGTGTTTATTGCCCAGGCGACAGATACCCCCATGACAATTCTTCAGCAAGTCACCCTCTTGCTGGTGCTTCTCCTCACTTCTAAAGGGGCTGCAGGCGTTACTGGTAGTGGCTTTATCGTTCTTGCTGCCACACTCTCTGCTGTAGGTAATGTGCCCGTAGCTGGCCTTGCAATTATTTTAGGGATTGATCGTTTTATGTCTGAAGCACGCGCCTTAACCAACCTAGTGGGCAATGGCGTTGCTACGATTGTGGTGGGCAAGTGGACAGGCGAGCTTAATCAAGCCCAAATGACAGCCGTACTGAATCGCGATAGCTGGATTCAGGCTCAAGAGCCAGAAATCATACTCGATCAAAAAACTGAAAAGATGCGCTAATTTATGAAAGAGAATTGGTCGGGATGAAAAAAGCTTGGCTGATCACAGTTTTTATTCTGACATTGACTGGGAGTCAAGCGTTACTTGCACAAACACGGTTACCTGCCATTCCAATTGAGCAATACACGCCAGAGCAGGTGAAGGCTGCCCAAGAATTTGAGCTTGCCCGTAAGCGTGCACCATGGGGTCCTTTTGCAATGTTGATGTATAGCCCGGAGCTTATGAATAATGCCAGGGCAATGGGTGATTATTTAAGATACAAATCTTCCATTCCGAATATGCTCAGTGAGTTTGCGATTCTGATTACTGCGCGTGAATGGAGTCAAGACTATGAGTGGAGCATTCATTATCCGATTGCCATCAAGGCCGGCCTAAAAACAGAGCTTGCTGAAGCACTTAAGGATGGTCGCCGCCCCGA
>CAIMOW010000148.1 GCA_903843235.1 uncultured beta proteobacterium
GGCAGCATTCGTGGCAGTTCCCGCAGGGCGGGATTCAACATGGTGAAAGCCCTGAGCAGGCCATGTACCGCGAATTGCATGAGGAAGTGGGTTTATTGCCAGAACACGTCCAAATTGTTGGGCGAACTAGGGATTGGCTTCGCTATGATGTCCCTGAGGAATACCTCCGCCGCCAACACGCCACGCGCATTCACCGAGCAGCCTACCGCGGCCAAAAGCAAATTTGGTTTCTCTTGCGCTTAGTCGGCCTAGATAGCGATATTGACCTACGCGTCTCTGAACACCCTGAATTTGATGCCTGGCGCTGGGTTCCCTTCTGGATCCAGCTCGATACAGTAATTGACTTCAAGCGTGAGGTTTACCAGCTAGCCCTCTCTGAATTAGCTCGCCACCTTTCTCAAGGCATGAGAATGCAACAGCTCGCTTGGGGATCCCCGCTTGAAATCTTTCAATCCCTTTATTCTGGCAACGAAGAACATTTAAAAAATCCTAACCCCACAGATAAACCCACATGACCATTAACTTTCGCCGCACTTCAATCTACTTTTGCAGCGCAATAATGAGTGCTGGCTTGATCGCCTGCGCAGGCGACCCCATGGAAAGCGGTTTGGATCCTTTTGCGCCCATGGTATTTAAAGAGGGCGCTACGGCAATGCCGCTCAACCCACCCAATAACGCCACCTTAGTTCCCTTCTATGTATCTCCGCAAACTATTTTCAAGTTTGCGGTTGATACTGATTCGATTTTGATTGGAGCCGATGGGGTAACTCGCTACATTGTTGTGCTAACCAACCCTAGTGGCGGCCAACAGGCGCAATATGAGGGCATTCGCTGTGATTCATTTCAATGGCGCCTATACGGAACCTTTGAAAATCAAGTCTGGAAAGAAAATCCACTGTCTAACTGGAAGGACATTCAGAGCAAGGTACCTAATCGTTACCAAGCTTCTTTAGCCCAAGGTGCGTTTTGTAACTTCAACTCACAAGAGAAGAACATCAAGACAATTATTCAAACCCTCAATCCAAATGGTTTTACTGGCGGCACCAAACCAACCAATTCATTTGGAGTGATGTAAAGCGGTTTTTTTTAATGTGGGGGGTTATTGGGAACTTAAATAAGTTCCAATTTTCTCGCCAGACAATAGACGAATTAATATCTTAGGCTCATGACCGGAAGCGATCACCGTTGCAGCGCCTGTTTTAGCGGCGACTTTGGCGGCCAAGACCTTAGTTAACATCCCACCTTTACTAAGCTCGCTACCAGCACCACCCGCCATTTTTTCTAAAGTAGGATCTCCAGCTACAGCATCGCTTAATAAAGTTGCACTTGCATCGCGTCTTGGATCTGCTGTAAATAAGCCACCTTGATCAGTCAAAATCACCAGTAAATCTGCATGAATCAGATTAGCAACTAGAGCTGCAAGATTATCGTTATCGCCAAACTTAATTTCATCGGTAACAACCGTATCATTTTCATTAATGATCGGAACCACACCCAAATTCAGTAAAGTTTCTAAAGTTGCCTTAGCGTTTGCGTTACGTTCTGGATGTGCCAAGTCAGCATTCGTTAATAAGATTTGAGCGCTACGTAAATCAAAACGCGCAAAACAACTCTCATAAACCTGTACTAAACCCATTTGCCCAACCGCAGCTGCAGCTTGTAGTTGGTGAATTTCTTGTGGACGCTTCGTCCAGCCTAGACGTTGCATGCCCTCAACAATCGCACCTGAACTCACCATTAATACTTCATGTCCACTGGCTAACAACGCAGCCATTTGTTCTGCCCACATAGCGATGGCAGCATGATCTAAGCCTTCGCCATTATTGGTAACAAGGCTTGATCCTACTTTGACAACAATTCGTTTTGCTTTTTGCACTGTCATATCAGTTGAACTTATCAAATGAGTATTTAATCTGGGGCTTTATCTTCAGTCTGATCTTGATAACGTGGATCTGCAGCGCGCTCTTCAGCATCATCGCGATCGCGACGTACAGAATCCAAATAATCTTGCAAGGAATAGCAAAGTTTGTCGCAACCTAAGCCAGTCAAAGCAGAGATCTCAAACACAGGACCTTTCCACTTAAACTTCTTCACAAAGTCAGCAACTACTTTTTTTCGATCCTCTTCAGGGATCATGTCGACCTTATTGAGCACGAGCCAGCGAGGCTTCTCAACTAATGCTTCGTCATACTTGCGCAACTCGTTCACAATAGCCTTGGCATCTGCCACAGGATCAATGTTTTCATCAAAGGGCGCGATATCAACCAAGTGCAAGAGCACGCCAGTACGTTGTAAATGCCGTAAGAAGCGATGACCCAAGCCAGCTCCTTCAGCAGCTCCTTCAATCAACCCCGGAATATCAGCAATTACAAAGCTACGCTCGCTACCCACGCGTACTACACCCAAATTTGGATGCAATGTTGTAAATGGGTAGTCGGCAATTTTTGGACGCGCATTTGAAACCGCGGTAATCAGCGTCGACTTACCTGCATTAGGCATCCCTAACAAACCAACGTCAGCTAATACTTTTAATTCGAGTTTGAGCTTACGGCGTTCACCATCTTTACCATTAGTCTTCTGGCGTGGTGCACGATTGGTACTGCTCTTAAAATGAATATTTCCCCAGCCCCCAACACCACCTTGCGCTAGGCAAAGGCGCTCACCATGCGTAGTTAAGTCGGCAATGGGCTCACCAGTGTCGTAATCGGCAATGATTGTGCCAACCGGCATACGCAACTCAATATCATCGCCTGCGCGACCATAGCAATCAGCGCCACGACCAGGTTCACCATTTTTAGCGGTGTGTGTTTTAGCGTAGCGATAGTCCACTAAGGTATTGATGTTGCGATCAGCTATGGCCCAGACACTACCGCCTTTGCCGCCGTCACCGCCATCAGGACCACCGAACTCAATAAACTTTTCGCGGCGCATGGAAGCACTCCCGGCGCCACCTTGGCCAGCTATGACTTCAATACGAGCTTCGTCTATAAATTTCATGAATAAAAAAGGCCTCGCACTAGCGAGGCCTGTTCCTAAGAGTTAAATTCGGAATAAATCTGAATCAAACGTGTCTCAGTCAGGCGTCTTATGAACGCGGAAGAACTGAAACCTGGGCCTTCTTCAAAGCACCCTTAACGCCGAATTCCACTTGTCCGTCAATCAAGGCAAACAAAGTGTGATCCTTACCAATACCCACGTTTGCACCAGGATGAACTCGTGTGCCACGTTGACGAATGATGATGCTGCCAGCATTGATCTGCTCGCCGCCAAATACTTTAACGCCTAAGCGTTTCGATTCTGAGTCGCGGCCGTTTCGTGTCGAGCCGCCGCCTTTTTTCTGTGCCATATCTTTCTCCTGCTATGTGCCGTTGCCTTGTTAGGCTTTAATCGTGTTGATCAAAATTTCAGTGAAATTCTGACGATGGCCTTGGTGCTTTTGATAATGCTTGCGACGGCGCATCTTAAAGATTGTCACTTTATCGTGACGTCCCTGGGAGATGACAGTGGCCATCACAGCGGCACCATTAACCAATGGATCACCCAATTTGAGTGAAGCGCCTTCGCCTACGGCGAGGACTTGGTCAAGAGTGATTTCGCTGCCGATTTCCGCTGGTATCTGTTCTATTTTCAATTTTTCGCCTGCAGCAACTTTATACTGTTTGCCACCGGTTTTTATGACCGCGTACATGGTGTGAAACCTCAAATTA
>CAIMOW010000149.1 GCA_903843235.1 uncultured beta proteobacterium
ATCCATCATGGGGGCAACTGCTAGACGCTTATGTAATATGTTGGTCATCAACGCCATGCTTATCTCAAGTAATTTTGTATGTCATTTTAGATGAGTCGGCATGATTACCCTACTGCTTATGATTGGGCAAAGAAAAAGACAACCGAAGTTGCCTCTGTTCATTCTTGAAGTGGTATCTAAGGCTAATTTAACTTGGCAATCTTTGCCTCTAGCTCATGAGCTAGCTCAAGAACCCCCTCGTAACCAGAGCGCGCATGACTGGGGAGATCTGGATCGCCAATCATGGTGCCCAGTGTTTCAATGAGGCTGTAAATAATTCCTTTTGCAGCACCCAAGGCAATACCCTTATTTGCTACAGCCTCATCAATATGATTTACAGCCTCCTCAAAATAATCATGACTTGGAAGTCCGTCCAGTCCCAGTGGTTCTTTATTCATTTACTTCCCCCTTCATAACATTTGATCCGCTTTGTAGAAAAATTTACGCGCATAAGCCAGAATCTCTTTATCACTTGGGTGATCAACCGTTTCCACACCGACAATATTTGCAGCAATCTGTTGGTCGTGTTGATGGGCATGCTTAATCAACTCTAGCTTTGCTGAACCAGGCCCCAAGATCAAAATTTCTTTTGATTCTTTAACAGCCTCGATCACTGAGTGTAGGTATTTAGTATCCAAGGCAAGTCTGCCACTACCCATCTCATTGGCTTTGTGATGCAAATGGGAGTGAGTAGATTTCGTTTTAATAATCTCTGCTTCACTAGCATCTTGACTGAGAAACATTACATGTGCTTCTTTGTGATCGATCCAAATAACTGCATGATTGAATGACATAGACATCCTTTAATATTTATTATTGGTTCTTACACCCTACTCCTTTATTACCCCAATTACAGCATTTGGGGGCTAATAAGGGCCATATTGGACTGCCCCATGATCTAAATCAAATCGATATGCCTTTGACTTATAAAAGACCTGTCCGCGCCAGTTACTGGATCTGTAAAAATGATCTGTTTTGCTAATAACTGCAAAGGTTTAGAAAAGTCCAAGTCATATTCTTGATAAGGGGTTAAGATTGGATATATCTGATCATGTTTAATGGGAATACCCAAGGCATTAAGATGGCAGCGTAATTGATGTTTCTTGCCGCTACTGGGGGTTAAGCGATATTTAGCCCAGGGCTTGACCACTTCAATCAATTCAATATAGGTATCTGCATTAGGTTCGCCCTCCACTTCCCTCATTTGCAAAAAGTGTTCGGACTCCTCTAGTCGACTGCGATAGCTCATCGGCAATTTGGCGCTAAGCTCTTCTGAATATAGTGCCACCACTTCATACACCTTGGTGACCGCTCGATCTCTGAATAGATTCTGGTAGTGAGATCGCTCCTTTGGCTGGATGCAAAAAATCACCAGCCCCGCAGTGTCGCGATCAATCCGATGAATCGGACTTAGTTTCTGTAAGCCCGTTTTTCGCTTGAGGCGATTGAGTAAAGTTTGATGCAAATAGAGGCCACTCGGCGTGACTGGCAAAAAGTGGGGTTTATCCGCAACCAGAATATGTTCATCCTGAAACAGGATCTGCTCTTCAAAAGGAATCTCAGGCTCTCGTGCCAAGCGTCTGAAATACAACATATGAGTATTGGGCTGATAAGCATCAGTAGCGACTACTGACAGACCATCTGCGGTCATTACTAAGCCTTCTCTAAAGCGAGCAATCCACTCATCGGGCTCAATATGCGGAAAGTTAACTACAAAGAAATCCAGGAGAGTTGAATAAGATTGGCCAGCCGGCAAATACACGCGTGATGAAGATACCCCTTCAGAATTGACTTGCATGTCATGCACCCTATGACTTATTCAATATTACTAAGAAGATATTTTAAATGAGCCCCTCAGAAATACTCATCTGAAAGATTTAGACCTTATATCAACAAAAACCACCCGAAGGTGGTTAAGTATTTTTTGGTGGGCCCTGCGTGACTCGAACACGCGACCAAAAGATTAAGAGTCTTCTGCTCTACCAACTGAGCTAAGAGCCCCAAAAGGCTTATTGTCTCACTCTATGCATCGGGGGTAAAGGCAATTTACCCTAAACCTGACCAAATATGGGATCACGTCTCTCTAAGAAAGCTGAAAACCCTCGCGGTAGTTGCTATCCATGTAGACATTCTTACGTAAAGATTGCAGGTGTTCGAACACGGCCGGATTCATGACTGCTGCATCTGAGAGCATTTGTGCTTGAGCCTTTAATGCCGAATTGGCTTGTGGTGAACGTGATGCAATAGTTCTATCCATCTGATAGGTCTTTGCTTCTAGCGAGCATTCGCTCAGAGCATTACGTTTCTCATAATGATTAAAGCGAATGGTTGCAATCAGACCCGCTTGTTCAATTTAGATATATTGGTAATTCAATAGTTGACTCTTCCCTGCTAATTTTTTAGGCAGCAATCATAATTTCGCCCAACTCCATCTTTTCCCACCAAATAAAGGGGAGAAGATAGAGTGGTTCACCCTGGGATTGCAAAATCTCCAGAGCGCCATCATTGGTTTTGTTCGCTTCGTATTTACCCGGCACTAAAGGCTTATTGCCGTTATCCGTGCCGTCATTGCGACGCATTCTGGCTATGATTTTTCTCGTGACATAGACTTGCATATATCCTCCGATGTTTAAAGTGCCGACTGAATATGATTGCGAACAACTGGGTAAATCTGAGCTTCCCAGCGCTTGCCGTTAAATACGCCGTAGTGACCTACACCTGCTTGTAAGTGATGAGATTTTCTATAACCCGCTAAACCACTGCAAAGATCCTGTGCTGCCAAGGTTTGACCGATGCCACAAATATCATCCTTCTCACCTTCTACTGTGAGTAAGAATGTTTTTTTGATTGCTTTGGGGTTAACTAAACGCCCCCGATAAGTTAACTTGCCATTCGGCAAATCACAGTCCTGAAAAACTTTACAAATCGTCTCTAAATAGAATGGGGCAGATAAATCCATGATGGCAAAGTACTCTTCATAGAATTCATGAATGGCATCGGCTTTTTCAGTTTCACCGCTGACGCGATACTCATAGAGCTTTTTGAATGACTCAGCGTGGCGGTCGGGATTCATGCTCATAAAAGCCATGAGCTGTAAGAAGCCAGGATAGACTCTACGCCCTATCCCGTTAAATTGGCTGGGGATAACGCCAATCAACTTCTCTTCAAACCAACTAATGGGCTTACTCGTCGCCAGCTCATTCACTTTGGTTGGACTCATGCGCACATCAAGAGGTCCGGCCATGAGCGTCATACTAGCTGGTATGTAAGGGCTTTTTTCCTCAGACATGACCGCAGTAGCCGCCATACAAGCAACTGTAGGTTGGCATACCCCCATGAGATGAGTATCGGGTCCAATGACTTGCAAGAAATTGATAATGTGCTCTATATAAGAATCAAAATCAAAGTCCCCACAACTAAGGGGGATGTCGCGAATATTGAGCCAATCCGTCACATAAACTTCATGGTCTTTTAATAATGTTTTAATAGTGCCAACCAAGAGAGTGGCAAAGTGGCCTGACATAGGGGCAACTAATAAAATCTTAGGCTGCCCTGCTATTCCATCTTTTGTAAATTTCACCAAATTACAAAAATGCGTAGAGTAAACCAACTCTTCTTGAACGGTTTGCTCAACCCCAAGAGAATCAACGATGGATTTAATTTTGAAATCAGGTCTTGAGTGAGTAAACCCCAAAAGTGATATCTGCTCGTAATGCGCCGCTAAGCGTTGCATTGGATTAAGCGAAAAATTTCCAAACCAGTTTTTAGAAACGCGTTCAGAGGCGCTAGCAAAGAGCCGTACTGGATCATGCAAGTTGGCAAAGGTTTGGTATGCCCGATACATCATTAAAATTCCCTGCTTTCGATATGGCGTAAGGCGCGTTCTGAGTCCTTGAGTGCAGGATCAAATACCCGACTGAGAGAAACATCATGAGCCACAATGGCAGCAGTTTGAGCGGCTCGTGCTGCCACGATAGAGAGGTGTACAAAACCAGATACATTAAATATCTTTAAAAGATCCTGAGCGCTTTGATCGTCAGCATCAATTTCACCGGACTCCATTTTCTCGAACAGCTTGCGATAGTATTGACGCATGCCATCAACTTCATCTGCTAAGCCAATAATTCTTTGAAAGAGCACAGCAAAATCAGATGCCAAAGGTTTATCTAACTTGATCTTGGTTATTTCCATGGCGTTACCCCAGGTACAGCTGCCGGCCCATTGCTAACGGAAATCGTACCAAAATCTGCTGGGCCCACAATCTCGAGATACTCCATATCTGGTGAGTAATCAAAGAGGTAGTGAGTAATGCCAGGCATTTGATGTACAACATCACCAGCCTCTACAAGCGTTGGCTTATCTTCATACATAAAGCGCGCCCAACCTTTGGTCATGATGACAATTTGAAACTCAGCTACGTGATAGTGCCAACCCGTACCATTTTCTGGTGGCATATTGGCTTTAACTAAATGGGCAAACACTTTTCCACGGGTGGCCTTGGCAACACCAAGATCGCGATACAAGAAAAAGTCTCTCAGGCCGCCAGGTAGAAACTGGGTGTCGCCTGGTTTTACATGGGAAAAATCAGTGTCACTAACGAATTTTACGGGTGCATTCAT
>CAIMOW010000150.1 GCA_903843235.1 uncultured beta proteobacterium
AATTTTTTCTAAGGAAAGTGGTTTTGCCATATATCTTGGTGAGCATACTACAGCGTTTTGAATGATTTAAACTAGCGCCATGCTTTCAAGTCCAGTAACCCGCACTCCGCTTCACACTCGTGAAATCACCTTCTCAGGATACGCCCGAGAAGATGGGCTATGGGATATTGAAGCGCATCTTAAAGATATAAAATCACACCCCTTTACAACTGGCGGAAGAACCTGGCTTCCCGGGGAAGCGATACACGATATGTGGATACGCCTAAGTGTGAATCTTGACCTAGAGATTAAAGCTATCGAGGTATCAATGGACAGTCATCCCCACCCAGAATGCCCAGAAGTCATACCGCCGATGGATGCCTTAATAGGTGCCCGACTAGGCAAGGGTTGGCGCAAAGTAGTCGATGTTCACCTAGGCGGAATTAAAGGATGTACTCACTTACGCGAACTGTTGGCGAATATTGGAACGGCTGCCTACCAGTCGATTCCAGGCGCACTTTTTGACGCCGACGAAAATAAACCGCCCCTCTATTTAGGACAATGCAAATCTTGGGACTTTGATGGCCCCGTTGTGATGCGCCAATATCCCAAGTTTTACAAATGGAAGCCTGAGCCTACTTAAACTCACCCCGATGGATGTGTAAGGGGCCGCTCGCCTGCTGCACCGGCATCACTTCTAATACATTGATGTTCATATGACTTGGTAAGGTTGCAGACCAAAAAATAGTCTCAGCAATATCATCAGCACTCAAAGCCTTAACGCCGTTGTAAACACTTTCTGCTTTACCGTCATCACCTTTAAAGCGAACATTCGAAAACTCTGTCCCAGCGCACATCCCCGGCTCAACACAAGTTACTCGCACTGGTGTGCCAATTAAATCCGCGCGTAAATTCAAACTAAATTGCTTTACAAAAGCCTTAGTACCGCCGTATACATTACCACCCGGATAGGGGTAATTGGCTGCAACGGAACCTAAATTAATGACGTGGCCACATTTGCGCTCGACCATACCGGGCAAAATAGCGCGGGTCATATGCACAAGTCCTTTGATATTGGTATCGATCATGCGATCCCAATCCGTCAGTACTGCTTGATGTGCTGGCTCAAGACCCAAGGCAAGTCCGGCGTTATTGACCAAAACAGTAACGTTAGCAAACTCTGCAGGCAAGGTGGCTGCCAATTGATCCACCTTGGCGCTATCGCAGACATCAAGCTCTAAGGTAAGTAATTTTTTCTGCTGATCTGCAGGTAGCGATGCCTTTAAAGCCTCAAGGCGTTCGGTTCTGCGCCCTAGAGCAATGACCCGATGGCCATGAGCCAGAAAGCGACGTGCAGTTGCTTCACCAAAGCCAGCCGTAGCGCCAGTTACTAAAACAGTGTGATCTATCATGATTCCTTCAATTAAATTTTGACTTAGAGCGATTGATATTTTGAATGCCAAATCTTAATCGACATTGAGTAGATGCTCACCTTCAAGCTTAGCGGCATCTGACTTAACTAAAGCCTTTGGCAACCATCTCACAAACTCATCCATTTCCATATTGAGTTCTTTAGCGGCAGCAAATAATGCAGGTGTAGTAGAAATCCATTGAGTGACTTTCTCTAGCTCAATGCTACGCCATTCTAGTAGCTTGTACTTCAGTAGCACTTTGGCGCCATGGCGGGCATTACGATCGCCGTCTGAGGCTAGGTAATCCAACCTTGAGCGCGCCACACCTAGCGCCCTAGCAACATCAGTAAAAGGATGTCCATGTCCAGGTATCACCAAGTCAACCTGCAAGCCCTCAATTAAATCTAAAGTCTGCGCTACCTCTTCAAAGCCACTCTCACCCCATAGCTCTGGAAATACCACCCCAAAGCCCTCTTCCCATAAAGCATCCGCCGAGATTAAGATTCGATGATCAGCCAGATAAAGTATGACGGAGTGGGGGTCATGCCCTGGGGCAGCAAAGATCTGCCACACATAAGGCCCTAGAGTGATGACCTGCCCAGGGATTAGAAGACGAGTATGTAAAAAACGTGGGCAGTGCTGCCCTAGATTTCGATAGCTTAATAAATCCTCATTCCAAGTCTGCACTGCGACACCTTCTGCACTAGGAATATAAATCTCAGCGGGATAGATCTTAGACAAAGCAGCATTACCACCGCAATGATCTGAATGCAGGTGCGTATTGACGATCTTATTCAGTGTTGACATGCCATGCTTTAGTAAAGCATTTTTCACTAAATCCAAGGTGAGGTTTTCATGAGCGTAATAGCCCGTATCCACCAATGAAACATCACCATCACCATACAAAAGAATATTGTTTGCCGATAACCACCCTCTCTCGAAGATGTCAATCCCAGGCGGCAAAGAAAAATGATTCACGCTATTCATTCTGAATTCATTTCATATCAATTCTGCGGCGTATTTTCTAGCTTACGAACATCAAATTGTTGTTGCTGTAGACGTGTGAGTAACTCGTCATATGCCTTGGGATCCATCTGGGGCGTTCTAGACAGAATCCATAGATAGTCACGCTTAGGATCACTAACGGCAGCGACTTGATATTGAGCATCTAAATCAATCACCCAATAGTCACCCCAAACCAGCGGCAGAAATGAAAGCCACTCTGGTGCAAAGCGCACCTCTAACTTGGGAGAGCCTTTGGTCCCAATCTGTTTTGCAACACCCTCAGCCAAGGAAGTATCACCATTAGCCGTCTTGCAGCTATTGAGAACCTGCAGATTGCCGTCGGCCTTTATTGCATAGACTGCTTTGGTATTACCGACGCACTTCCTCTGAAACCAATTCGGAAATTTGGCAATCTCATACCAAGTCCCAAGGTAACGAGGTACATCAAGCGATGCAATGGTCTTTACTGCTACTGGTGCTACTGTGGTTTGACCATAGACGTTCGCCTCTATCAGCAAGGTGCTAACTACTAACAATGGGATTGCTAATTTTGAGTATGGGATTTTCATCTGACCTTATTTGAGACTAAGTTTGCTTCTAATAACAGGGATCCTACAGTACAAGAGTAAAACCACTACCGCCGCATATATTAATACTGTCTGGAGGTCATTCTTGCCAGCCTTGTGCCACCAGTAATGCAGTATCACGCTGCAAGCTATAACATAAATAAGTCGATGTAATTGGGCCCAGTGTCTCCCCAGCTTTTTTTGCATCCAATGAGTGGAGGTAATGGCAAGCGGAGTCATCATTAGCAGACTCAAAAAGCCCATGGTGATGTATGGCCTCTTAATCACATCTTTAACCATCGCTGCTAAGTCAAAGTTTTGATCCAACCAAAGCCAAATGAGGAAATGGATTGCCGCATAAAAGAAACTAAACAGCCCCAGCATTCTGCGGATTTTGATCCAGAACACGGAACCTGTCAGCAAACGTAATGGTGTCATAGCCAAAGTAACACAAAGCATTACCAAAGCCCAGGTGCCTGTAGACCTAGTAATGAACTCAATAGGATTGGCGCCAAGACCATCAGTAAACCCAAGCCAAATCAAGCGATCTACAGGAGCTAGCGCAAGTAGAAAAATAAATACTTTCATTGGTATCTATTTTTATTTAATAGTATTTCTTAAGATCCATGCCAGCGTACATGCTTGCAACTTGATCGCCATACCCATTAAACATTTCTGTTTTGATCTTTGGCGCAAATACTCCCTTGTTTTCTGCGATCCGACGCTCGGTCGCCTGACTCCAGCGAGGATGATCGACCAATGGATTCACATTGGAATAAAAACCGTACTCACGAGCATCAAACTGACTCCAACTGGTCTTTGGCATCTCTTCGGTAAGGCGAATTTTCACAATAGACTTCGCACTCTTAAAACCATACTTCCAGGGCACTACGATGCGTACGGGCGCTCCATTTTGTTTTGGTAACACTTCGCCATACAAACCAAAAGCTAGGAGAGTTAATGGATTCATCGCCTCATCTAAACGCAAGCCCTCTCTATATGGCCATTCAAGGATGTTGCTTTTGACACCCGGCATCTGCTTACGGTCAGCCAAAGAAATGAACTCAACATACTTGGCAGAGCCCAGTGGCTCGACCTTATTCAACAACTTGGATAAAGAATAGCCATCCCAAGGAATTACCATGGACCAACCTTCTACACAACGCATTCTGTAAATGCGCTCTTCCATGGGAGCCATCTTTAGCAAGGCATCGATATCCAAAATCACTGGTTTTTTTACCAAGCCTTCAATTGAAATCATCCAAGGTCTTGTTTGCAAAGTTCCCGCATTTACAACAGGATCCGCTTTATCCGTCCCAAACTCATAAAAGTTGTTATAGGTGGTGACGTTCTTATAGCCACTTAGCTCATCCTTAGAAACATATACAGGATTTAAGCTAGCAGCAAGCTTTTCTGAGTTGGCCGCCAAAGCGTTCCGAGAGAACCAAGGTGCTAGCGCCAGACCGAAGCTGCCGGCAGCTGCCGCTTTAATTATTTCACGACGACCCTTAAAGACGCTTTTAGGAGTGATATCACTTGGCAAAATGGTGTGGTCTATAAAGCGCATGGGGATACCTTTATCCTTTTCATCAAAGAAATCCAAAACAAGACTCATTCTCCTACTCTTATTGATTTATTGCAGAGGCTATCATGAGCCGCCTTTACGGCAATAAAAAAGGCAAGCCTCTCGGCCTGCCTTTTTTGGTTTAAGGAAACTCAGCTCTTTAGGCTATAGCTGCCTTCAATATTGCGTTTAATGTAGCGCTTGGACGCATTACCGCTTCGCACTTTGCCGTATCAGCCATAAAGTAGCCACCAATGTCAGCTGGTTTACCTTGAACTGACTTCAACTCAGCGGCAATCTTTTGCTCATTCTCAAGCAAGGACTTAGCAAGAGGTGCAAAGTGGGCTTGCAATTCTTTGTCGTCTGTTTGAGCTGCCAAAGCCTCAGCCCAGTACATCGCCAAGTAGAACTGGCTACCGCGGTTATCCAACTCGCCAGTGCGCGGAGAGGGTGACTTATTGTTATCCAACAATTTGCCAGTGGCCTCATCCAATGTGCGCGCCAAAATTTTCACTTTAGCATTGCCAGTCTTGTCGCCAATATCTTCAAGAGATACTGCCAAGGCCAAGAACTCACCAAGTGAATCCCAACGCAAATGATTCTCTTCAACCAATTGTTGAACGTGCTTAGGAGCAGAGCCACCAGCACCAGTCTCGAAGAGTCCGCCGCCAGCCATCAATGGAACAATCGACAACATCTTTGCACTAGTACCTAACTCCATAATTGGGAACAAGTCAGTGAGGTAATCACGCAAGATGTTTCCAGTTACAGAGATAGTATCTTTGCCGCGTATTACACGCTCTAAGGTATAGCGCATTGCACGGGTCTGAGACATGATCTGAATATCCACACCTTCAAGGTCGTAGTCTTTTAGATAGGTCTTCACCTTCTTAATCAACTCAGCCTCGTGTGGACGGTACTCATCCAACCAGAACACTGCAGGCGTATTAGAGAGGCGTGCACGGTTGACAGCCAATTTCACCCAATCGCGAATCGGTGCATCTTTCGCTTGGCACATACGCCAGATATCGCCCTCTTCAACATTCTCCTCGAGCAACACCGTACCGTCATCCGCAACAATGCGTGCAACCCCAGCTTCTGGAATCTCAAAAGTCTTATCGTGTGAACCATACTCTTCAGCTTGTTGAGCCATCAAGCCCACGTTTGGCACAGTGCCCATTGTGGTTGGATCAAAGTTACCGTGGGTTTTACAGAAATTGATGATCTCTTGATAAATACGCGCAAAGGTACTTTCTGGGATCACAGCTTTGGTGTCATGCAGACGACCATCTGCACCCCACATCTTGCCACCAACACGAATCATGGCAGGCATGGATGCATCCACGATCACATCGCTTGGGGAATGTAAGTTAGTAATACCTTTTGCTGAATCGACCATCGCCAATGCTGGACGGTGCTCGTGGCATGCGTGCAGATCTTGAATGATTTCTTCACGCTTAGATTCTGGCAAGGATTTGATCTTGTCATACAAGCTGCTCATACCATTGTTGGCATTAACACCCAACTCTTCGAACAACTTAGCATGCTTTTCAAATGCATCTTTGTAAAAAATCTTTACAGCATGACCAAACACGATAGGGTGTGACACCTTCATCATGGTTGCCTTCACGTGCAACGAAAGCATCATGCCGGATTTGTATGCGTCTTCAATTTCTTTTTCGTAGAACTCGCAAAGCGCTTTCTTACTCATGTACATGCTGTCGATAATTTCGCCAGCCAACAAAGAAGTCTTTGGTTTAAACACGATGGTTTTGCCACTCTTGGTAACTAAGTCCATCTTCACATCACATGCTTTATCCAAAGTTATTGACTTCTCACCCGCGTAGAAGTCGCCGCCATGCATATGAGAAACGTGAGTACGGGAAGCTTGGCTCCACTCGCCCATAGAGTGAGGATTCTTGCGCGCATAACGCTTGACAGCAGGAGGTGCACGGCGATCAGAGTTACCTTCGCGCAAGACTGGGTTAACTGCGCTGCCTAAGCACTTGGAATAACGGGTGCGAATGGCTTTCTCGGCATCATCTTTAGGATCATCTGGAAAATTTGGAATCTTGTAGCCTTTAGCTTGCAATTCTTTGATCGCAGCGAGCAATTGGGGAACCGAGGCACTGATATTGGGCAACTTAATGATATTGGTGTCTGGCAACAAAGTCATACGCCCTAATTCCGCCAAGTTATCAGGAACTTTTTGCTCTGCAGTCAAAAATTCCGTAAATTCAGCCAAGATTCGCCCGGCAACAGAAATGTCGCTGGTCACAATCTCAACTCCAGCTGGCGCTGTAAAGGCACGAATCACTGGCAAGAATGCGCAAGTCGCCAAAAGTGGCGCTTCGTCTGTCAGTGTGTAAATGATCTTTGATTTCTCTGAAGCCATTAGTATTTCCTCGATTTTGGTAAATTTACAGGGCCCGGTTCGGACCTTGTCACCCTCCTATTCCGTTCACCAGATTTAATGGGCACGTTAGTGGGATGAGACTGCTATTTTAAATCATCAACATTACTAAAACTGCCTGATTTAAGCCCTAAACTGCTTCAAACTGCTCAATTTAAGGGAATCCACCAACACGATCTCCATAGCAAATTCACCGTAAACTGAAATCCATGACCAACAAGCACCCCTTACTCAATAAAAACCTTGTACTACTCATCATTTGCCAAGGGCTATTTCTTACCAATAACGTTACTTTTATTGCCATCAATGGTCTGGTTGGCCTCAGTCTGAGTCCTGCTTCTTGGATGGCCACCCTGCCTGTCATGGGCTATGTTGTTGGGGGCGCCTTCTCCACTTCCATTGTTGCCAAGACCCAAAATTACTTCGGTCGCAAGATCTCATTCCAGCTAGGACTATTGGTTGCCGTGTTCTCCGCCCTTCTCTGTGCCTATGCGGCATCTACTAGGAACTTCTGGCTTTTGGTATGTGGCACCTTCATTGCGGGCTACTACAGCGCTAATGGCCAGCTCTATCGCTTTGCTGCTGCAGAGCTTACCGTTGCCTCTCAAAGAGATAAGGCGGTGTCCTGGGTTCTCGCAGGTGGCATTCTGGGGGCGGTAGTGGGGCCTAACCTTGCCTCGTGGACTAAAAATCTATTTGAAACGGCCTTTCTGGGGGCTTATCTCACCCTCTCGATTGCCGCCATCATTGGCATTGTCGTGATGCAGTGCATTCACTTTCCTGCCGAATTTAAAACCGAGCACACATTAGGGGCTGGCAGGAGCCTCAAAACCATATTGAAGCAACCAGTCTTTATGGTGGCAGTGATTGGTGCATCTCTTGGTTATGGCGTCATGAACTTACTCATGGCAGGGACTCCACTCGCAATGCAAATCTGCGGTCTACCATTTTCCGATACAGCCCTGGTATTGGAATGGCATGTCATCGGCATGTTCGCTCCTGGATTTTTTACTGGCTCACTGATTCAACGCTTTGGTGCACTCAAAATCATGGGGGTGGGTGTAGCACTTACTTGCCTTTGTATTGCGATCGCATTAACAGGTACTGACTTGCAACAATTTGTCATCGCGCTGTTTTTACTGGGCGTTGGTTGGAACTTTTTATTTACTGGGTCCACCTCTTTAGCAATGGCGGCTTACAAACCAGAGGAGCGCGATAAAGCGCAAGCGGCCATTAACTTCTTTGTCTTTGGCACCATGGCCTTCAGTTCATTTGGTTCAGGCGCTCTCATCACAACCCAAGGCTGGACCATATTAAATTTAGGCTCAATCATTCCAGTAATGATCACCGGAGGAGCGCTGATTTGGCTTAGCGCACATCACCGAAAAAATAAAACCTGGAATCAGTAATCTAGGAGGTTTTAGCCAGTGGTAAATTAAATAGTAGGTTTTGTGGCTTCAGCTTTAATTGTTTTTTATCATTCATGGCAATACCGAGATATACCGACTTGCCTTCAAGTGCCCGGGGCACAGCAGCATCAACAAAATCTAAGCGGAAAAGGCAAATGATGTTGGCCAACTCGTCAGCCTCAAGTACTTCTTCGTTGTATAGCTTATTGAGAATCTTAGTAGCAACTGCGTCCAAGCCAACATGCCATGACCATTTGGTATCGGTGATTTTCTGCATTGGTGTGATGCGTACTTTCACACCTAAAAAATGATTAATCCATTTTTCTAAGACACGACAAAAGTGATTGATGGGAGGCTGACCAACATTAAGTTGTACCGCCAAGTCATGATCTTCATCTCTTGTCCAATACATGTCTGCATTCTCTTCGTGCAGCACATCTAAATCGATAGATCGCATGCTCATGGATTTGCTTTTGAGTAAATCCATGATGTTGCCTGTCTCGCCTGCCTGAGCATTGCGTGAGACGACTTCATCGTCTGCGCCCATCACAACACCATCTTCGAGAACACTAATTTTCTGTGTTCTGAAAAATAATTCACCCATACGAGCGTCTAGAGGATGAGGGTCGGCGCCCAAAATGTGGCGAATAAATATTTTCGCCAATTGAGAAATAAACAAAGGCGGGACATCGACACCCCCGCCATCAAACAGACTCATATAGAAATTTTCTAGAGAACTAGCAGCTAATAATTTGCTGCGATAACGTAACCAAACTTGGTAGTTCGCCTGAATATCATCATCTGCCATCGCGGCGATATCGCTTTCGGGAATGTCGGCGCGCGGATTGTTTGTCAATCGCTGATGTAAGGCTTTTTCAGCGTCACAAGACTCAGGAACCAAGTTTAACTCTGGTCTTAGTAGGTAAGTACGCAAAAAATCATCGGTGACCAGTAATTGATTATCTGGACCAATTTTTAAAGTTTGGTATGCGGAACTTGGCCAATAATTGGTCATAAGGAATTTAAGCTCGATAGGACATGAATCAGAGCTCAGAATATACTAGCCAATCAATTTCAGTTGAAGAGGAAAATATTGTGAGTGAACTTAAGAAAATCGATACCGTCGTTGGTGATGGTACAGAAGCAACTGTAGGCAAAGAGGTTGATGTCCACTACACCGGCTGGCTATTTGATGAGAATGCACCCGATAATAAAGGTCAGAAGTTTGATAGCTCTTTGGATCGCGGCCAGCTCTTTAGCTTCCCCTTAGGTGCTGGACACGTCATCAAGGGTTGGGACGAAGGTGTTGCAGGCATGAAGATTGGCGGTAAACGCACTCTGATCATCCCTGCAGAAATGGGCTATGGCGCACGTGGCGCTGGTGGTGTTATTCCACCAAATGCCACCCTTGTCTTTGATGTTGAATTGCATGGTATAAATTAAGCGAGATTGCTCAACAACATGCATTCAGAGTTCTGCAAATGAATAAGGCCGCCGTAAACGGTGGCCTTTATTTTTTTCAGGTACGCCTCAATCTTATGAACGCAAGTCCTTGCCGTTGAGGGTTAGTTTATTTGAGCTTGCAGGTTGGCATAAGCCAATAATGCGGCGACGTTCAGCCATCACCTTGTCTGTATAGCCACCATCATCTTCAGCATTGGCAGCGCCAACATAAAACTTCAAACCATTGCGCAGTGAGCCAGCACTAGCGATGAGGTATTTTAGAATGTATGCGCCAACACGAATATTGACTTCAGGCTTAACAGCATCCGATGTTCCACCATAAAGCGCGTACTTATCTTTATGCACTGAAGTCATCACTTGCATCAAGCCTTCTGCGCCTGCATTGCTCTTTGTATTGGGGTTGAAATTAGACTCTACCGAGATCACTGCTAGCAAGAGTACAGGATCAATATTGGCTTCCTTAGCAATCACTACCGCATTGGAAACATATTCTTCAATTTTGTTGCGATCGAGGCTGTACTTCTTTTCAAAGAAATCTGCTACAGCACGTTGATTCTGGATAGACCCCATTAAGTTAGTGTCTAGAGCTTGTGGATCAATCTTAGAAGTCGGGATTTGATCGGTTAAATGCGAAATGGGCTTGATCTGGGCGTGTGCCACCGAAGGCATTAACAAAGCAACAGTCTGCTTTTTAACGCTAAGCATGTCTGACTGCCGCCCAATCTGGGACTTACTATAGGAGCTGGCCAAGAAGTCTTGGTCGGCTGACTGACTAGAAGATGCCTCTTTATTGGCATCGGCAGTACCTAAGCCATTCTGCCAAACAATATGACGCGCTTCATCTGGAACCAGAATGCGAGCCAAGTCAAAAGCACCAGCATTAGTGCCGTTACCAGAGAGCCAAAGACTCACCACCATAAATACGGCAACTACGAGTAAGCCGTTGACTACGCGATACGCAGGAGCCATGGCTTGGGCTAGCAGATCTTTAGCGGCCATCATTGGCTGCTGCGCAATCTGCAAGACACTCAAATTGTTTACAAAACTTTTACTCATTTACCTGGTTGCACCACCACACAAATCAATACTCCGATTCATGTTGCACTGCAATATATAAAAAACATGAGCCATCCTAAGAAGGTTCTTATATCAAGTCAAGAATAAAGAAAGGTATTTCTATAACTAATTCATATAGAAACCCAGATACCCAAAGATCATCACCCCCATATTTTATATAAAACCATATTTATCAATGACTTATAGATGTTAGCAATCACTAATTTCACAGTATAAAAAACCAAGGTAAATCGGACTTTTTTACCATTTGAAATTGAAAAATCGATATCAAACCAATATATCTAGTATTTTCTGAGATGTAAATTTCTACTGGTAGTGTTGGTGCGGTGCATCTCAAGCAAGAAAAAATCAAGATCCCAATAACAGAATTTTAGATCTAGGGATCCTAAGGAATGCTCGCAAACCCTGATTCTTATTAGCCCTCAAGATAACTGGATGATGAAAATCATTCACGGTCACCACCTCACCTACACTTGATGAATATGAAATGGATTCCAGAACTTCTACTATCTATCTATCTCCTGAGCCCACTCAGCGCTTTTGCCCTCTTTGAAGAATGCCAAGACCTTTTCCCCAGTCAACAGATTCCCAGCAGCCCTCAAGTTGGCCGCGACCTCTGCTTTGATAGCTTTGCGGTTTACTACTCCCCCTCTGATAAGAAGCCTATCTATACGGTTGAGAAGTTGAAGGGCGAGCGTTTGGCTGCGCCCCACCCCCGTAGGACCAACCAGTTTTATGAGGAGGCCAGGCTGCCATTCAAGGAGCGCGCCCTACTTGCGGACTATCGGGGTAGCGGCTATGACCGGGGTCACAATGCTCCCGCTGGAGATATGAGTAATGAAAGCGCAATGGCGCAATCCTTCTCTTTAGCCAATATGATGCCGCAGGCCAGACAAAACAATCAGGGCATTTGGGCTAAAAATGTAGAAGAGCCCACTCGGCAATATGCTAAACGGGTAGACGGAGATTTATATGTCTTTACTGGCTCGACCGGAAAGATCGGGAGTATTGGCAAGGGGCAGGTCACTATTCCAGAGCATCTTTTCAAGTTGGTATACGAGCCAAGCAAAAACACTGCCTGGGCTTATTGGGTAGAAAACACCAATGACGCCACCATGTCTCCCCCTATCACCTACCAAGATTTAAAAGAGAAAACGGGTATCGACTTTCATTTACCGGAAGATGTAGCTCCCCTTCGCAGCAAGATAACCAATCAAGCACACAAAACTCAGCAGCCTTTACTAGGGGGCTGGTATCCCGTTTTTTTTGATGACTACTCGTCGTACAAGGTTCAGGAAATCCTTTCGAGCATTAAAGCAGGCAGGATCTCGAGCATTCAAATTCAATATGATCAAAATATTGAATTAGCAAAGAAACTGTCCCTAGAAATTCAGAGTCAAACCTCTTTGCAAGTTAACCTCTCCCAAAACAGTCCACCAGAATCTAAGATGGTGGCTTATGAGCGCAATCGAGTCACGGCCATTATTCGTACAAAGTAAGTTAGGGTATTTTTGAGCGCGCTTGTACACCATGCGCTCTTTGGATGGGCGCCAGTAATCCACGCAAGCCGTTGTGGTCCAAGGTATGCATCAACTCGAGTAATTGCCCGAGTTCGCTTTTTGGAAACCCTTCGCGCGCAAACCAAGCTAAATAGTTTCCAGGCAAATCTGAAAGTGCACACCCAGCATGCTTCCCAAAGGGCATCTTCATCAAGACGAGTTTTTCAAGTGCTTGTGGATCCATGGTTGCCATATTACAAGTCGAGCCTTACCCTCAAAAAATCATTTTATTAGCCCTCTCATGGGCAATTATGAATTATTCCTATCTAATCTTCATTTCTGTCCTCATATGAGCATAGACCTTCTGACGATACAATAATTCTATGAAACGACTTACCAAGTCCATACTGATCATTGCTTTCAGCCTATTAGGAGTCTTGCTGATGCCCTTCTTATCCCTACCTGTTACCGCCATTTCTGGCACGGTGAGTAAACTCAACAATGAGCTCCTAGAATACGTCAACCCTGAGAAACCAACGCATGACCACTCCTCCATTTACTACCAGCGCTTCTATATCTCCAAATTCAATTTAGGTGATCAGGCAATAGAAGCAAAGTTCTCATCGCCAATGAATATTCACGAAGGGGATCTGGTGACTGTTTCTGGATACTCCAAAGAAAATACATTTCAAGTTTTGGCGTATTCCAATAAAACCCAGCAAGTCAACGGTAATGAAAACTGGTTGATTGCAGGATTGGGTGCTCTTTTCTTTTTGGCAGTTGCCGTTGGCCTGCTTAATACCGAACTGGTGATTGAAGGCGCCTGGATACCAAGGTTGTTTTTAATTGGGTTTGTTGGTGTTGCTATCTATATGGGATATCGCGCCCACTTGATACGTGAAGCATTGAAGCTGATACAAAACTAAACTAAGTTAATTTCACAATAGAAAAAGCCCTCAACAGAGGGCTTTTTATTGATGACTGCAATACCCAATTAATGACCACCAGCACCACCTAAGTAGGCAGCCCTCACAGCAGGATCATCCTGAAGCTTACTAGCAGGGCCATGGGTAGCAATTTTGCCGTTCTCCAACACGTAGCCATAATCAGCCACCTTGAGAGCTGCGGCAGCAAACTGCTCAACCAACAACATGGTCACTCCACGCGATTTCAAATTACTAATAATTCTAAATACTTCCTCAACTAAAATTGGTGCCAAGCCCATCGATGGCTCATCTAGCAAAATAATTTCTGGATTAAGCATCACGGCACGGGCCATTGCCAACATCTGCTGCTCACCGCCAGATAGGGTCCCCGCCAACTGATTACGACGCTCCTTCAAGCGAGGAAACATTTCTAAGGCGTGCTCTAAGTCATTCTTGATGTCACCTTTAGGGCGGCTACCAGTAAAGCGTGGAAAAGCACCCAACAGAAGATTGTCATTGACTGACATCGTTGTAAACACTCGACGGCCTTCAGGGCTATGAGCCAAACCTAGGCGTGCGATTTTATGAGAGTCGTAACCATCAATTTTTTCACCGCCCAAGGTGACTTCGCCACCAGTGGGTTTAATCATGCCAGTGATGGCACGCATAGTGGTGGTTTTACCGGCGCCGTTAGATCCAATCAAAGTAATCACTTGCCCTTTAGGAACATCAATACTGATGCCGTGTAGAACTTTCACTTTGCCGTAGCCTGCTTCAAGATTCTTAATAGATAACATGGTATTTACCGATTCAATATGGTTCTAGTGATTAAGTGCCCAAGTAGGCATGTATCACCTTCTCGTCTGCCTGAACTTCAGCTGGCTTACCTTCAGCAATCTTCTGACCGAAGTCCAATACAGAAACTGTATCGCAAACCGACATCACCACATCCATGTGATGTTCAATCAAGATAAAGGTAATGCCACTATCGCGGATCTTACGAATAATGCGCAGAAGCTCTTTAATATCTGGAGCAGTCAAACCTGCGGCCGGCTCATCTAACAAGAGCAATTCTGGATCAAGCGCCAAAGCGCGGGCAATCTCTAAGAGGCGCTGCTTACCGTAAGGCAAGTTACGCGCCTCTTCATTAGCCAAATCCTCAAGACCAACGAATTTCAGGAGTGCTAAGGCGCGGGCATGTGCCTCTGCCTCTTCTCTCATATAACGCGGCAAATGGAGAGCAATCTCCACCATATTGGATTTAAAGGTGTGATGCAGGCCAACCAAAATATTTTGGATTGCAGTCATCTCACCAAAGAGCTGCACGTTCTGGAAGGTGCGAGCAATACCTGACAAAGCAATATCAGAAGATGTCTTACCCACCACACTCTGGCCAGCATATAAAACATTGCCAGCCGTAGGAACATAAATACCAGTCAGCACATTCATCATGGTGCTCTTACCAGAGCCATTAGGCCCAATCAGACCATGAATGGTGCCACGCTTAATGCTGAGGTCTACATTATTCAGCGCTTTCAAGCCACCAAATTGCATCAATACAGACTCTACTTTGAGAAGTTCAGCACCAGTGTTTTGGTTAGCCACTGCACTAATAAAGCTGATGGAATCATCCACTTCTTCAGCAGTTTCACCGCGGGTTGTTTTAGCTTTACCTGCGATCGATTGGTAAAAGCTTTTTGCGAAACCAACAATACCGTTCTGCAAGTAGTAGACCACCAACAAAATCATGAAGCCAAAGATACTTAGCCGCCAATCGGCAATGCTATTGAGCCAGAACGAGAACACAGCCAAGCCCACAACACCAGCCAACGGAACGGCAACTCGACGTGCAGTAGTGACTTTCTTGGATAAGGCCATAGCAGCACCAACCACCACCACAATCGCAATAATCGATGCAACGATACGGAATAGGTTAATGTCATCAAGAAGTTTCGGTAGCAGCACAATAATTGCAGCGCCGATTACCGCACCCAAGCGTGACTTACGTCCGCCCATGATAATGCCGAGCAAGAAGAGCACGGCCAACTCATTGTTGTAGGTATTTGGCGAGATGTACTGCTCTGAATAAGCATATAAACAACCGGCCAATCCAGCAAAGCCAGCGCTAATTACAAATGCGATCACCTTAAAGCGATAAACAGAGACGCCCATACAGTCACAAGCTACTGGGCTATCGCGCAAAGCTTCAAATGCACGACCCATCTGCGATTTAACGAAACGATCAACCACAATCAAAGCTAGAATCATGATCGCAGCGACCACCCAAAAGAATTCGGCCTCAGTCATTACTACACCCATGAGCTGAGGTTTTGGCAGCTTGATACCTAGAGGGCCTTCGGTTAACCAAGTCATCTCATTAATGAGAATTTGCGCAATTGTTCCAAATGCTAAGGTCACCATTGCTAAATAAGGCCCAATCACCTTGAGGGCCGGGAGCGCTAAGATGCCCCCGAAGAATGCCGTCACGACGATTGAAGCTGGAATAGTCACCCAAACAGGCATACCAAAATGGATAAATAAAACACCGGCGGTATAAGATCCAATTCCAAATAAGGCCGCATGACCCAAAGAAACCTGCCCAATGTAGCCAACCACAATATCTAAACCAAATAACAAAATGGTATAGATCAGAATGGTTTCAGCCAAGTGAATGTAATAAGGGTTATGTATAAATAGCGGCAAACAAAAGAGGCCGACTATCGCAATTAATAGAGGGAT
>CAIMOW010000151.1 GCA_903843235.1 uncultured beta proteobacterium
GCTTTGCTCGGGTCCGACCTTCTGGGATATATCCTGCTGGAGTCGGGCAACGAAGGCTTCAAGAGGCATTACACCTAAATCCACTCCGCCACGGGCACGAACGGCCACAGTATTACTTTCAGACTCTTTATCACCAACAACCAGTAAAAATGGGATCTTCTGTAATGCGTGCTCGCGTATTTTATACGTAATTTTCTCATTTCGCAAATCGGATTCGACTCTAAACCCTTGTTTTTTCAACGATTGCTGGACTTGTTGTGCATATGCAGCAGAATTATCTGAGATATTGAGGACAACGGCCTGGGTAGGAGCTAGCCAAGCAGGCATGTTTCCAGCGTGGTTTTCGATCAAAATACCGATAAAACGCTCTAAAGAACCCACAATTGCCCTATGAAGCATCACAGGAGCCTTACGAGTATTTTCTTCTGTGACATATTCAGCACCCAAGCGCTCTGGCATTGAGAAATCCACTTGAATAGTACCGCACTGCCAAGTACGTCCAATGGAGTCTTTGAGGTGGTATTCGATCTTAGGACCATAAAAAGCTCCCTCACCTGGCAACTCTTCCCATTTTTGACCGGAAGCTTTCAGAGCTCCGCGAAGGGCTGCTTCAGCTTTATCCCAAATAGCATCGTCACCAACTCGCTTGACTGGGCGCAAGGCTAACTTGACTGCAACCTCAGTAAAACCAAAATCTTGATAGACCGCACGCACCGCTTTATCAAAAGCAGCTACTTCTGACTGAATCTGATCTTCCGTGCAGAAAATATGGCCATCGTCTTGTGTAAAGCCACGCACGCGCATCAAACCATGCAAAGCACCCGAGGGTTCATTGCGGTGACACTGGCCAAACTCGCCGTAACGCAATGGTAATTCACGATAGCTATGCAATCCAGAATTGAAAATCTGTATGTGACCTGGACAGTTCATCGGCTTTAAAGCATAAGCACGATTCTCCGACTCCGTCGTGAACATGTTTTCTTTGTAGTTATCCCAGTGACCTGATTTTTCCCAAAGACCGCGATCCAAAATTTGTGGTGCTTTGACTTCTTGATAGCCTTCGTTTTGATAAACGCGGCGCATGTATTGCTCAACTTCTTGCCAAATCGACCAACCCTTTGGATGCCAGAAAATGAGGCCAGGCGCTTCTTCTTGAAAATGAAACAAATCCAATGACTTACCTAAGCGGCGGTGATCACGCTTTTCTGCCTCTTCCAGCATATGCAGGTAAGCGTCTTGATCTTCTTTTTTCAACCAAGCAGTGCCATAGATACGCTGTAACATCTCATTTTTGCTATCGCCACGCCAATAAGCACCAGCAAGCTTCATGAGCTTAAATACTTTGAGCTTGCCAGTTGATGGCACGTGTGGGCCACGACACAAATCGGTGAACTTACCTTCTCCATAAAGTGAAACATCTTCACCCTGTGGAATGCTAGCAATCAATTCGGCCTTGTAATATTCGCCTTGATCTTTAAAAAATTGGATTGCCTCATCACGTGGCAATACGCTGCGCACTACTGGCTCATCCTTCTTGGCGAGCTCAGTCATTTTCTTTTCTAAAGAGATCAGATCATCTGGAGTGAATGGGCGATGGTAAGAAAAGTCATAGTAAAAACCGTTTTCCACTACTGGACCGATTGTGACTTGCGCTTCTGGAAATAATTCTTTAACGGCGTATGCCAGTAAATGCGCGGTGGAGTGACGCACAATCTCCAGAGCCTCGGGACTCTTATCCGTAATGATGGCGAGTTGACTATCTTTGTCAATCACAAAACTCGTATCAACCATCTTGCCGTCAACAATGCCACCTAATGCGGCTTTTGCAAGCCCACTGCCGATGCTTTGGGCAACGTCAGCTACGCGAACGGGGGCCTCAAATTCACGTTTTGATCCATCTGGCAGAGTTACTACTAGCATGACCACTCCATCTTATTTATATACGGCATTATTTGCATCAATACAGCACGACATCTACTAAAAAGAAAGCGCGGAAGCTTTAGGCAACCGCGCACTTTTGGGTCTTTATTCGTTGGTAGGCTCGATTGGACTCGAACCAACGACCCCCACCATGTCAAGGTGGTGCTCTAACCAGCTGAGCTACGAGCCTATTAAGA
>CAIMOW010000152.1 GCA_903843235.1 uncultured beta proteobacterium
CATTGTGAAAAAAGTAGTTGAGTCAGCGATTGCTAATGCTGAACACAATAAAGGTGCTGACATTGATGAGCTCAAGGTATCAGCTGTGATCATTGATAAAGGGACATCTTTGAAGCGCTTTACAGCGCGCGCTAAGGGTCGTGGTAATCAAATTGAAAAACAAACTTGTCACATTAGCGTGACCTTGAGTAACTAAGGAAAGATATGGGCCAAAAGATAAACCCCACCGGATTCCGACTCTCGGTAACGAAGAACTGGACATCACGTTGGTATGCAAACAACACTGACTTTGCGAAGATGCTGAAAGAGGACGTAGATGTCCGCATCTATCTGAAGAAGAAGTTGAAGAATGCATCCGTAAGCAAAGTGATTATTGAGCGGCCTGCAAAGAACGCACGTATTACGATTTATAGCTCGCGTCCAGGTGTTGTGATTGGTAAAAAAGGCGAAGACATTGAAGTTCTCCGTCGTGAACTCCAAAAGCGTATGGGCGTTCCAGTCCATGTGAATATTGAAGAAATTCGTAAGCCAGAAGTTGATGCTCAATTGATCGCTGATTCTATTACGCAGCAGCTCGAAAAGCGCATCATGTTCCGCCGTGCAATGAAGCGTGCAATGCAAAATGCAATGCGCCTTGGTGCACAAGGTATCAAGATCATGTCATCTGGTCGTTTGAACGGTGCTGAAATTGCACGTCGCGAATGGTACCGTGAAGGCCGTGTTCCACTTCATACATTGAAGGCTGATATTGATTACGCAACTTCAGAAGCGGAAACAACATACGGCATCATTGGTGTAAAAGTTTGGGTATACAAAGGCGACACATTGGGTCGTGGTGCTGATGCTCCTGCAGTAACAACAGAGCCAGCAGCTGAAGAGAAAAAGCCACGCCGCACACCAGCAAAAACAACCGCACGTAAACCAGCAGCAGATAGCAAGCCATTAGTTGCTGCTAAGCCAACAGTGAAGCGTGCCCCTAAAGTCGTTGAAGCCCCTAGTGCTGAAACGCAGAAGTCAGGAGAGTAAGCATGCTACAACCAAAGCGTCGCAAGTATCGTAAGGAACAAAAAGGTCGCAATACCGGCGTGGCAACACGTGGTAGCTCTGTAGCCTTTGGTGACTTTGGATTGAAGGCCGTCGGTCGTGGTCGTTTAACCGCTCGTCAAATCGAGTCGGCACGCCGCGCAATGACCCGTCATATTAAACGTGGTGGTCGTATCTGGATTCGCATTTTCCCAGATAAGCCAATTTCACAAAAGCCAGCAGAAGTGCGTATGGGTAACGGTAAAGGTAATCCAGAGTACTACGTAGCAGAAATTCAACCAGGCAAGATTTTGTACGAGATGGATGGCGTGGATGAGACTTTGGCGCGCGAAGCTTTCAAGCTTGCAGCTGCTAAGTTGCCACTGCAAACCACTTTCGTGATTCGCCACTTGGGTTGATCGGGATAGATATTATGAAAAATACAGAATTAGCATCAAAAGATCTGAATGCTTTGAACACAGAGTTAACCGAGCTCCTCAAGACCGGTTTTAAGCTCCGCATGCAAAAAGGCACTCAGCAACTCACAAATACCAGCCAATTGGGTAAAAATAAGCGCGATATCGCTCGCGTCAAAACTTTTATTGCCCAAAAATCTGCACAGAAATAAGGAAAAAGGGATATGACAGAATTAGCTAAACCCTTGCGCCGCACCCTGGTGGGTCGTGTCGTTAGCGACAAAATGCAAAAAACTGTGACTGTACTAGTTGAGCGTCAAGTAAAGCATGCGCTTTATGGCAAATACGTAGGCAAGTCCAAAAAGTACCATGCTCATGACGAAGCTGGCACATACAAGATGGGTGATACCGTTGAAATTGCCGAATCTAGGCCAATTTCACGCACTAAATCTTGGGTTGTGACCCGTTTAGTAGAGGCTTCAAAAGGTATTTAAGTAAATATTAGGGAATTTGGCGAAGTTTCTTGCCATATTCCTGATTTACGTAGTATGATAGAAGGCTTCTCTGGTTTTATTCAGAGAAGCAGTGTTTTTTCATTAATTCCGGGTTTATAGCTTTCGCTAGCACCCATTGACGGAACCAAGACTGTTTGCCTTTGGCAAATAAGTTGGGAATTAAAAATGATTCAGACCGAAAGTAGATTACAGGTCGCCGATAACACAGGCGCCAGTGAAGTTTTGTGCATCAAGGTATTGGGCGGCTCTAAGCGTCGTTACGCCAGTATCGGAGATGTCATCAAAGTTAGCGTGAAATCCGCTGCTCCACGTGGCCGTGTAAAAAAAGGTGACATTTATAACGCCGTAGTAGTGAGAACTGCTAAGGGTGTTCGCCGTCCGGACGGTTCGTTGATTAAGTTCGATGCAAACGCGGCGGTATTGCTCAACGCTAAGTTAGAGCCAATTGGCACACGTATCTTTGGACCAGTCACACGCGAATTGCGTACTGAAAAGTTCATGAAGATCGTTTCTCTCGCCCCCGAAGTTATTTAAGAGGCTGATATGAAAAAGATTCGTAAAGGTGATTCCGTAGTTTTATTGACAGGCCGCGATAAGGGCAAGCAAGGAACTGTAACGGCTATTCTCGAAAACAAGTTAGTTATCGAGGGTGTAAATATTTATAAAAAGACAGTTAAGCCAAACCCAGCAGCTGGCGTTACCGGCGGCATGATTGACAAGACTATGCCTGTTCACATTTCTAATGTGGCTGTAGTAGACGGTAACGGTAAGCCATCACGTGTAGGTATCAAACTCGTTGATGGTAAAAAACAGCGTTTTCTGAAAACTACTGGCGCGACTTTAAGCGCATAAGGGGCACGGAGAAATTATGAGCACACGTTTTCAAGAACATTACAAAGACAAAGTCGTTGCTGACCTAGTAGCTAAATTTGGTTACAAGTCAGTGATGGAAGTGCCACGCATTACCAAGATTACCCTGAATATGGGCTTAGGCGAGGCAGTAAACGACAAGAAAATTATCGAGAATGCAGTTGGCGATTTAACTAAAGTAGCGGGCCAAAAGCCAGTGGTTACCAAAGCTAAAAAAGCGATTGCTGGGTTCAAAATTCGTCAAGGCTATCCAATCGGTGCAATGGTGACATTGCGCGGTCAGCGTATGTACGAATTCTTGGATCGTTTCGTTACCGTGGCATTGCCACGCGTACGTGACTTCCGTGGAATCTCCGGTAAAGCATTTGATGGCCGTGGTAACTACAACATCGGTGTCAAAGAGCAAATTATTTTCCCTGAAATTGAATACGACAAAATTGATGCCCTCCGTGGTCTCAATATTAGTATTACGACGACCGCTAAGACTGACGAAGAAGCAAAAGCTTTGTTAGCAGCGTTCAAATTCCCTTTCCGCAATTAAGAGGCTAACGTGGCAAAACTATCCCTAATTGAGCGCGAGAATAAGCGCGCAAAAACTGTAGAG
>CAIMOW010000153.1 GCA_903843235.1 uncultured beta proteobacterium
GTGGAAATCCCCCATCATCATCGCTCCAACCGGTGGTAACAAAGCCTATGACCCTGGAGGCGAGATTACTGTGGCAAAAGCGGCAAGAGCAGGTGGGTTTTTAAATATTCTTTCTAATGCGGGTGGCTCAACGATTGAAGACGTCATCGCTGCGCGCCAAGGAGAAGTTTGGTTTCAGTTGTATGCAACTTCAAGTCCTGAAGTTGCCAAGCAAGTCATTCGACGCGTAGAAAAAGCGGGTGCCCCTGTTTTAGAAATTACAGTCGATCGTAACGGTGGCAGAAATCAAGAAACCTTCGCGCGCCTCAAAAAGTTAGACCCACGCAATTGTGTAGGTTGCCATACACATGGTTTTGGAAGTGCTCAGGAACGCCCAAATTACGACGGTATCGATATGACGGGTGTAAAGCTATCTTCATCGAATATGACTTGGGAGTTCATTAAACAGGTGCGCGATACGACCAAGATGAAAATCATCATTAAGGGCATTCTGACAGAGGAAGATGCACAGCTTTGTCTAGATTACGGTGTTGATGGAATTCATGTATCAAATCACGGTGGTCGCAGTGAGGATGGTGGGCGTGGCGCAATTGAATGTTTGCCTGAAGTTGTGAGAGCGACTAAAGGAAAAGTGCCCATTCTCTTTGATAGTGGTGTGCGCAGAGGTAGTGATGTCTTTAAGGCGATGGCATTAGGCGCAAACGCTGTTTGTGTGGGTCGGCCCTACCTTTGGGGATTGGGCGCATTTGGCCAACCAGGGGTTGAGCGGGTAATGGAGATATTGCAAACCGAATTTAAGTCCACCATGCAACAAATGGGCGCTGCCAATATTGCCGCGATTAACTCTGCCATGATTTATAAAGAAGGCGGCTTTTCTTAATCAATCGGCTGCATTGATGTTCATCCAGATAAAGCCACCTATGGGTAGTTTTATCTGGATTGAGGGTTTCTACTAGGCCGCTTATTAGCCCCTGAATTTATTCACAGAATGATTTATAGTCATTTCAATAAATATAAAAATCTAGTACCTAAAAGCATTCAAGGAGACAGTAATGCAATTAACTATTAATGGGGAAATCCACAATATAGATGTGGAACCCAACATGCCTTTGCTATGGGCAATTCGAGAAGTCGTTGGACTCACTGGTACTAAGTATGGCTGTGGGGTTGCACAGTGTGGGGCCTGCACCGTCTACATGAATGGCGAACCAGTCCGCTCCTGTTCTATTCCAGTTTCGGCCGTAGGTGGTATGAAGATCACTACGGTCGAAGCACTCTCAAAAGATAACTCTCATCCAGTGCAAAAAGCATGGATTGCTTTGGATGTGCCTCAGTGTGGCTACTGTCAGTCGGGCCAAGTAATGGCAGCAGCAGCTCTACTCAAAAGAATTCCGAAGCCAACCGATGCGGATATCGACAATGCCATGACCAATGTTTGTCGTTGCGGCACTTATCAAAAAGTGCGCGATGGCATTCATGTAGCGTCTGGGCAAAAGAAGCTAGAAGATGTCCTTGCGCAATACGATGCCTCAACTAAGACACGTGGATAAGGGGCGCAAGATGACTACAAACAAAGAAAATACCAATATGTTGGCAAGTGCTTCCCGTCGTGATTTCATCATTAAGGGATCTCTTGTTGGTGGTGGCTTGATGCTTGGACTTGGTGCTTTGCCTGATCTTGCGCTGGCGCAAGCAAATAGTAAGTACGACCAAAACTCCCCCATGAAGGCGGGTGACCCTGAAGTTAATGCCTGGGTCTCTATTAAGCCTGACGAAACCGTGGTAATCAGAATTGCCCGCTCAGAAATGGGTCAGGGTACCCGCACAGGTTTAGCGCAATTGGTTGCGGAAGAGCTGGAGTGCAATTGGAAGAAAGTCACAACAGAGTCTCCAACACCGGGACAAAGTTTGGCGCGTAAGCGTGCTTGGGGAGAGCATGGTACTGGTGGTAGCCGAGGCATTCGGATTTCCGAGGACTATGTTCGTCGCGGTGCCGCTGCTGCGCGCATCATGCTGGTACAAGCAGCAGCAGATACTTGGACTGTTCCTGTTAGTGAATTAAAAGTCGATAAGGGGGTCATCACCCATATACCAACAGGTCGCAAAACAACTTATGGAAAAGTGGCTGATCGCGCCTCTACGTTGACACCTCCTGATCCAAAATCGATCACCTTAAAAGATCCCAGAACTTGGAAGGTTGCTGGCCAGCCATATGCGCGCATTGATACTGCTAATAAAGTGAATGGAACAAAAGTCTATGGCCTTGATTTACAACTTCCTGGAATGCTCTGTGCCTCTGTCAAATCCTGTCCGGTATTCGGTGGCAAGTTGGTTAGCTATGACGAAGCCAAAGTAAAGAACTTACGTGGGGTCAAGGGTGTTGTCAAAATCAATGACAGCACTGTTGCGGTAGTAGCAGATACTTGGTGGCGCGCAAATACCGCATTGAATGCTTTGCCGATCGTATGGGATGAAGGTGCGGGCGCGAATACCTCCTCATCTGACATTAATAAGGCATTGCGTGACGGACTAGATGAGCAAGGAGATTTTTGGCAGCGCAAGGAAGGCGATGCCGTTGGTGCAATAGCATCCTCCAATAAAAAAGTAGAGGCCATTTATTTCACACCGTATCGTGCCCACGTCAATATGGAGCCCATGAATGCCACCGTTAAAATTACCGGCGATCGTGTAGAAGCTTGGGTTCCGACACAAAATGGAGAAGGCTCTCACGCTGCATTATCAGAAGCAACTGGTATCCCATTGGATAAGTGCGAAGTGTATAAACTGGATTCTGGTACTGGTCTGGGTCGTCGTGGATCAACTCAGGATTTTGTGAGCTATGCAGCTAAGGTGGCGCAAAAATATCCCGGTGTGCCAGTGAAGGTGATCTGGAGTCGGGAAGAAGATATGACACACGACTACTATCATCCGATTGCCATGGCTAAGATGACGGCCGGCTTAGATACGGCCGGTAACTTGACCGGTATGCATATTAAGGTTGCCGGTCAATCTATTAATGCAACGCTTGCACCAATGGCGATTAAAGATGGCAAAGATGACCGTCAATTACAAGGTTTTTATGAGAAGGGTCCTGATGCGCAATTGGGTTATAAATTTCCAACGCTATTGACCGAGTATGTGATGAAAAACTCACATGTTCCAGTAGGCCCATGGCGCGGCGTCAACACGAATCAAAATGGCATCTTTATGGAATGCTTTATGGATGAGTGCGCTAAAGCGGCAAATAAGGATCCATTGCAGTTTCGCCAAGCCTTAATGCAAAACTATCCTAAGCATCTTGGGGTCTTAAATGCAGCCGCTAAGACGGGTAATTGGGGTAAGCCTACAGCACCCGGAGTGCATCGTGGGATTGCTCAGTTCATGGGTTATGCAAGCTACTCAGCTGCAGTTGCTGAAGTGTCAGTGAAGGGCAATATCGTCACCATTGAGCGATTGGTATTTGCTTTAAATTCTGGACATGTTGTGAATCCGTATTTGACTCGCGAACAGATCGAAGGATCGGTAGTGATGGCGCTAGGCGCAATCTTCAATCCAGAGATAACAGTAGAGAATGGTCGTATCAAACAGCAGAATTTGGATTCTTATCCATTGCTGAAGCTGTCCTCAACCCCTCGCGTTGAAGTTGTTCTTGTGCCGACGTATGACTTCTGGGGTGGAGTGGGTGAGCCAACGATTTGCGTGGTTGGTCCAGCTGTAGCAAATGCTATTTCCGCTGCAATTGGCAGGCCTGTTCGAAACTTCCCGCTTTATAAAGAGAATCTCAGCTTGGCATGATAAAAAACTAGTGGAACATTGCTAAATGCAAGGCCGCCTTCTTGGGGCCAGCTCATTCTGGCAACTTTTCATTTGTGTTTTCCCGAAGCAGAACTCTTTCTAAGTTTATTAAGGAAAGCAGAAAAGAAAACCTCTTGATTTAGCTGGAGGATGAATTTTCGATTTGCTTGCCCAAAATTAAATTGCATATTGCTTACTACTGTATATAATTACAGTATGTCAGAGAGTACTCCAATCGCTGGCGTGATGTATGAGGAAGTTAATGAGAGTAATACAACCCAAACCTGTTCTTCGTGTGGCGAAAAACCACCGTCGCGGCCGAAAGGTATCGCAGGACTTGGAATAAGAGAGTGGATTTGTAGTGATTGCGGAACGGTTCATGACCGCGATGTAAACGCTGCCAAAAACATTCTTGCGCTCGGGCATGAGCGTCTAGCGGTAGGAATCCCCGTCCTTTCGCAGTAATCTTGCGCTTTAGCGCTTAGATTGCTGGCGAAGACCTTACGGTCTTAGGGAGGGGAGGATGTCAATCATCAGCCCCAATGAGTACCTTGATATGCGCGACGGCGCTACGGGCTAGTGAACTGAGTACATAGCCACCCTCGAGACAGGAAATAATTCGTCCATCGCAAAATTGATTAGCTACTTGAACGAGTTTTTTAGTGACCCATTCATAGTCAGCCTCAACTAAACCTAAATTACCCATATCATCTTCCCGATGGGCATCAAAGCCAGCGGAGATATAAAGCATCTGGGGTTTAAAGGCTTCTAATGCCGGAAGCCAATGTGTCTCAACTGCCTCTCTAAACTGTTCGCTTTTTGAGCGAGAAGGTAAGCCGACATTGACCATATTAGGACCTTTAGGCTGATCTCCAGAAAAAGGATAAATGCCTTGCTCAAAAATAGAACACATTAGAACGCGTTCATCATCATGAAAAATATCTTCACTGCCATTACCATGATGGACATCAAAATCAATCAAGGCAATTCGCTCTATTCCATGCACGTCTAGAGCATGACGAATGCCTACTGCAACATTATTAAAAAAACAAAAACCCATCACTGCTGCGCGTTCGGCATGATGCCCTGGCGGACGAATGCTGCAAAATGCAGTGGAGGCTTTGCCCTCTAAAACCAAGTCTGTTGCCTTGACTGCGGCACCAGCAGCGCGCAGGGCTGCTCTCACTGTATGAGGATTCATTTTGGTATCGGGGTCGACAAAATGGTAACCCTCTTCTGGGGATTGCGCGATGATCTCATCAACATAGAGTGTTGTATGTGCCCTACCAATCTGTTCGATCGTGGCAAATGGAGCGTCATAGGCATCCATAAAGTCCAACAAACCGGTAATCAACAATTGATCGTTAATTGCCCCAAGTCGTTCTGGGCACTCTGGATGATTTTCTCCCATCTCATGCTTAATACAATCATTGTGAGTAATAAAAGCTGCAGCCAAATCTTGTCCCTTTGCGCGCCGCTGAAATACTATTTAAATCAGCTTATTGTTTTCAGATAACTCCCTTCTTTATATTGGATTTGAGACAAGCTAGGGCGAGATTTAATGGTTTCTACCTATATTACTCTGGCTGATGGTACCCTTGAGAGCTAAAAAGAAGTTAAGTAAAGGCTGATGCATGGACAGTGTTTTAATTTTTCTTTCTGAACTTTCTTATTCTTGGTTAGGCGTTCTCTTTTGTTTGTTTGTGCTCTTTGAATTTTTGTACCGACTGGTACGAAGAATTTTGTATGAGTTCAAATACCTCAGAAAGCGTTACTCAGAAGAGCAAAGAAAGATGTTCGCCTTGTACATAATTGGCTTGGGCTTTTTAGGTTCACTTCCTTTTTACAGTGGAAAATATCTCCGCATTCTGAATGCTCTGAATGATTTAATTCGTCTTTAGGAAGACTTCAATTGCATTCGCGAGCGCCAGAATTCTCTTGGCATCTTTAATATGCAATTCTTCAACCAGCTTTCCATTGAGAACAGCAATCCCAGCGCCTGAGTTAATGGCGATCTCATAAGCAGTAATCTTTTGCTTGGCCTCATCGATTTCCTCTGGTGATGGCCCAAAGACTTGATTAGCAAGTGCAATCTGACTTGGGTGGATTAATGTTTTTCCATCAAAACCCATATCTCTACCTTGAAGACAAGACTGCCTCAGGCCCTCTTCATCATCTAGCGATAGATGCACTCCATCTAGTACGCATAGCTGATGTGCTCTAGCTGCCAATACTGAGAGTGAGAGAGCAGTCTGGGTTTCTACTCGACCGGGAGTGTGTCGTGCGTGTAGATCTTTGACTAGATCAGAAGTGCCCAAGACTAATGCTTCGAGCATGGGGTGGGAGCTTGCAATTTCTTGAAGATTAAAGATGGCTAGCGGCGTTTCAATCATGGCCCAGATCTTCATGGTGCTGGCAGCATTGAGTTGCTTTAATAAGCTTGCCACTTCCTGTATCTGAGAGGCCGATTCTACTTTAGGCAACAAGATGGCATCAGCCTTGGTATCGGTAAAAGCCATTAAGTCATCTAAACCCCATTGGGTATTTAAGCCGTTAATACGGACAACTACCTCACGATGACCAAATCCAGTAACTAGCGCTGCACGAATATTCTCTCTTGCTTGGGTTTTGGCATCTGGCGCAACCGCATCTTCCAAGTCTAGGATCAGCGAGTCAGCCGGTAGGCTTTTAGCCTTTTCAAGTGCTCTGGTATTAGCACCTGGCATATAGAGTACGGAGCGTCTTGGTCGACTAGTATTGATCATGGCAAATAGTTTCTATGGATGGAATCTGGAAGAGAAAAGTAAAAAGTGAATAAAAATATCACATGTCAGGCTAAATTCGTCTTTGGATATCGCGGGTTCTTGGTTTTTTACCGCGATGCCGCAAAATTATTTCTCTTTCTAATGGTATTTCTCTATGAAATAAATGGCTCAGAAGAGTAGATTGAGGGGCTAGAGTTGTGATTAAAAAGGAACGTAGTGAGCACACACCAATATTCCATGCTTCCTCAAAATCTCCAAGTGAATATTCCTGAGATTGATATTGAGCATGATCATCTTTTTGCATTCCTGGAAAGTTTCAAGGAGTACTGCTTTGATCGATCTCCGATCCCGGAAGAAAAGCGTTCTGCTTTATATGGACTTCTAGTAAGTCACTTTAAAACTGAAGAGCGCTTGGCCATCTCAGCAGGTGTTGATTTTTCTGGTCACGAAGATGCCCATGAAAAAATGCTGGAAACGGTATCTCAAGCACTTAGTCAAATGGCATCCAACAATGGCGATCTCTACAGCCTGATTCGGTATATCGGTTACTGGTTTGAGATTCATATTTTGCGCTACGACCTGACATTGGCCAAATGCTTAACCATCTCTATAGTTCACTAAATACAAGATCTATCTTGTGAAACCCTTTTACATCGATTATCCGCAAGAGAAGATGGAAGAGCACCAACACGCGTATCGCTGTGCATATTGCAAGATACCGACTACCGTGATTTTTGGTTTACTGGAGAATCATGCTGAAGATTGTGGGTATCGGAGGAAGCAGGGTAAGTGGACGCAGTTAGAAGCTAAGTTAAAGCCGCATAAAGAGCATTTCGATGAACCTCATATAGATGAGGTAGATTAGGTGAAGCACATCATCCCCTTACTGTTGATTATGGGATATTCATTGGCATTCGCTCAGGCAACAAATTGCTATTCAATTCAAGATTCTGACCGTAAAAACTACTGCCTAGCAATGAGCCATCGTCAGGCAAGCTATTGTTATTCAATTCCCGCTGGGGATGATAAAAACTACTGTCTTGCGCAAGTGCATAGTCAGAGAACGTATTGCTATTCTATCCGTCAGGGTGATCTCAAAAACCAGTGTTTGGGCTTGATCAAATAAATTTAAAGAGTGTGATGAGCCTGAATAATCCCACCTTAGCTGAGCTATTTAAGCAACTGGGGCTATCTTCCGAGAAGATTCATATAGATCGATTTATTGAGCGGCATCAGCTCAATTCTCATTCGGAGCTCATTATGGCAATATTCTGGACTTCAGATCAGAGGGATTTTTTAAGGGAAGCTATTGCGGAAGACTCTGATTGGTCCGAGGTAGTCGATGAGCTGGCTAGCTTGTTAATTAGAAAGCCCTAGGCTTCGATCACAATAAATTCACCCAAGGAAATCTTTTCTCGAAACTGAGAGAAAGAAAGAAGTGCCTTACTCTTTTTGGCATTGATAACTTCGATCTTTCCTTCGGGAGTGAGGCTCGCAAGATACTCCCCGGCAGGAAAGGAATCTTCTGATGGATTATCTCTGTTGGAGGCTTGGGCGCTGAGCTCAAGACTTTTTGTAATTTTGATACGCATGTCACATCATAAGTTCCAAAAATTAGCATTATTTGACCGGCTGCACAATTCAGAAAAACTCATGCACCATTTGGGGATTTGGCTTGATATTGCTCATAAACCCCCTAAATAAAAGGCCTCCCATGACTTTTACTACTGACCTTATGCCACTTCTCGCACTTAATTAGTGCAAGCAATAGGGTGTGCAGAGCAGCAATGCTGTTTAATAAAAATGTCACATATGCATTCCAATACAAATCGATATCTTTTGGATCCCCATGAAACTCATCACCGCAATCATTAAGCCCTTCAAATTGGACGAAGTTCATGAGGCCCTGAACCACATCGGCATTACGGGAATGACTTCTTATGATGTTCGCGGTTTTGGCAGGCAAAATGGCCACACTGAGCTGTATCGTGGGGCAGAGTATGTAATTGATTTCTTATTGAAGTTGAAAATTGAAGTTGCTGTCAACGATGAGGTACTGGGAGATGCCCTGAATGTTATTTCAAGGGCTGCGTTCACCGGTAAGATTGGTGACGGCAAGATCTTTGTTACATCTTTAGATGACGCTATTCGCGTTAGAACCGGAGAGAGTGGGGCTACCGCCCTTTAAGTGTATTGATGGCGAATGATTCATGGTTAAAGTCGTGATGATCGAATCAGATTATCTTTTTGTCTACGGCACTCTCAAATCCGATGCGACAAATACCAATGCGAAACAATTTCATGAGCAGGCTGAGCTGATTGGTGCGGCTAGGTGGCAAGGGTGTCTACATCTCGTCACTAACTACCCCGCAGCTGTGATCTCCAAAAATAAAGATGAATTTGTTTTTGGTGAGTTATGGCAGCTTAAAAATCCAGAACAAGTACTTTCTCTATTGGATAAATATGAGGAATGCGCAATTTCAACTCTCCTCCCACATGAATACGAGCGCTCTGTCGAATTCATCAACATTGATCAGAAAATAATTCCAGCTTGGGTTTATCTCTACCAGTTAAGTACGACTGACTTGCCAAGGATTAAAACAGGCATTTTCATTAATGAAAATCACGCCTTAATTCGGCGGTCTTAAAACTTATCAAACCACTTTTTGAAGCTATCAACGGATAGTTTCAATTGCTGCACTTGCACAGTTTTGATATAGATCAAACGAAGTCTATTTATTCTATAAATAAGGCCTCATAGCGGGATTTACCTGATGCTTGAACGTCTCCAAGTCCGTAGAATTATTCAATCAAGATTCGTATTAAAACTATAAATTGAATTTTGCAGGAAAGATATTGGAGGCTGTTAGATTGAATCAATCATATTTTCATAAAGTTGTTGATTGTCAGTGGGCCTGTCCTGCGCATACCCCTGTGCCGGAATATATTCGCTTAATTGCCCAAGGGCGATATGCGGACGCTTACATGATCAATTGGGTGTCTAACGTTTTCCCCGGAGTGCTAGGTAGAACTTGCGATAGACCTTGTGAGCCTGCATGCCGCCGCGGTCGTGTCGAGGAAAATAATGGCGCCGATCCTGAGCCAGTTGCCATCTGTCGTCTGAAGCGAGTTGCGGCAGATAACAAAGGAGATGTTCAGGCGCGTATGCCGAGTATTGCACCTAAGAATGGCAAACGCGTGGTGTGCATTGGAGCGGGGCCATCGTCCTTAACTGTCGCTAGAGATCTTGCCCCCCTCGGATATGACATTACGATCTATGATGCTGAGGCAAAAGCTGGGGGCTTTATCCGTTCTCAGATTCCGCGCTTTCGCTTACCAGAATCCGTAGTCGATGAAGAGACTGATTACATCCTCAACATGGGGGTGAACTTTGAAAATAATCAACGAGTAGATTCATTAAAAGCGCTATTGAACGATGGCTATGATGCAGTCTATGTTGGTTCAGGTGCTCCACGAGGCAGGGATCTCGATGTCAAAGGCCGAACAGAGGCCGCTAAAGACATTCACATTGGCATTGATTGGCTTGCCTCAGTTTCATTTGGGCATATCACCAAAGTAGAAGGCAAGGTGATCGTCCTTGGTGGTGGTAATACTGCGATGGATTGTTGTCGATCAGCTAGGCGCTTGGGTAGCGCCGACGTTAAAGTGATTGTGCGTAGCGGCTTCAATGAGATGAAGGCATCTCCTTGGGAAAAAGAGGACGCTCTACATGAAGGCATTCCAATTCTGAACTATCACGTACCTAAGAGCTTTGAGTGCAAGGGTGGGAAGTTAGTTGGTATGCGCTTTGAGATTGTGAAAGCGGTTTTCGACGAGAAAGGAAATCGTAGTTTGGTCCCATCTGGCGAGCCAGAAGTCTACATTGAATGTGATTCTGTTTTATTGGCGGTTGGTCAGGAAAATGCTTTCCCTTGGATCGAGAAAGATTGTGGAGTTGAATTCAATCGCCATGGGTTACCAGTCTTAGATCAAGAGACCTTTCAGTCAAGCAACTCTAAGGTCTTTTTCGGTGGGGATGCTGCGTTTGGACCAAAAAATATCATTACCGCAGTAGCTCAGGGGCATGCTGCAGCCATTTCGATTGATCGCTTTCTCAATCATGAAAACGTAGCAACCAGACCGTCACATAAAGTGACCCTCATGTCGCAGAAGATGGGTATTCATGAGTGGAGTTATCACAATGATGTATCCGATGATGAGCGTTATGCGGTCCCTTGGGTTGCGGCAGAGTTAGCACTCTCTAGTATTCGTGTTGAAGTTGAGTTGGGCTTTGATGCGGCGACCGCATTTAAAGAGGCTAGTCGTTGTTTAAATTGCGACGTCCAAACTATCTTTACACGTGAAACCTGTATAGAGTGCGATGCTTGTGTGGATATTTGCCCTATGGATTCGATCACCTTCACGATTGGCGGCACCGAGGAAGAGTTGAGAACTCGCTTGAAGGCCCCAGCCTCAAATCATGACCAGGCTTTATATATTTCTCAGAACTTAAAGTCTGGCAAGGTAATGGTTAAAGATGAAGATGTGTGTCTGCATTGTGGCTTATGTGCTGAGCGATGCCCAACAGGGGCATGGGATATGCAGAAATTTTTGTTAAATACGGCGCAAGCTGGAGCGCAATGTCGCGATAAGCAAATGAGCTTGAATGCGGGAGAGTTGGCATGAAGCAAATCGAAGCAGTTAATGATTTTGTAATTAAATTTGCCAATGTGAATGGATCTGGATCCGCCTCGGCAAATGAATTATTTGCTAAAGCGATTTTGCGTATGGGCGTGCCGGTGAGCCCACGCAATATCTTCCCTAGCAATATTCAGGGAATGCCCACCTGGTATGAAGCCAGAGTCTGTGAAAAGGGCTATTTAGGTAGGCGTGGTGGTGTTGACATGATGGTTGCCATGAATCCCCAAACTTGGGATGCCGATGTTGCTGAAATCGAGCCAGGGGGATATCTTTTTTACGATTCCACACGACCAATACCGGAAGATAAATTCCGAAAAGACATTCATGTTATTGGTGTGCCTCTCACGGAAATTAGCAATTCAGCATATAACGATGCTAGGCAGCGTCAATTATTTAAGAACATTATTTACGTTGGTGCCTTATCGGTACTGCTTGGTGTCGATGCTACGGTGTTCGAAAAACTATTCTCAGAGCAATTCAAAGGTAAAGAAGCCTTACTCGATTCGAATATGAAGGCGTTTAATCTGGGTTTTGACTATGCCAAGAAACATTTAAAAGCACCTTTGGGTATCCAAGTAAGGCGCTCGGATCAAGTTGGCAATCGCATCTTCACAGATGGAAATAGTGCGATTGGTTTGGGTTGTGTTTATGGTGGCGCTACCTTTGCTGCTTGGTATCCGATTACCCCTTCGTCATCTGTTCCAGAGGCCTTTGATAAGTTTTGTCACAAATTTAGGGTCGACTCAGAAACGGGTTCCAACAAGTTTGCAATTGTGCAGGCAGAAGATGAGCTGGCTTCGATTGGTATGGTGATTGGCGCCGCTTGGAATGGAGCAAGAGCGTTCACGGCAACGTCTGGCCCTGGTATTTCTTTGATGACAGAGTTTATTGGCTTAGCGTACTTTGCCGAAATCCCTGTAACGATTGTGAATGTACAGCGCGGGGGCCCTTCAACAGGTATGCCTACTCGCACTCAGCAGTCTGACCTCATTGCCTGCGCCTATGCATCACATGGGGATACCAAGCATGTGATGTTATTCCCTCAAGATCCGCTGGAATGTTTTGAACATGCGGCAACTTCCCTCGATCTTGCAGAACGTTTGCAGACGCCTATTTTCTTGATGACGGATCTAGATATCGGTATGAACCAGCGGCTGTGTGATCCATTTGTCTGGGATGAGGGCCGTACCTACGATCGAGGGAAAGTGATGACCGCCGAGGATCTTGAATCAGGAAAAGATTTTGGGCGCTATAAAGATGTCGATGGTGATGGTATTCCTTGGCGAACCTTGCCTGGTACTCACTCTACCAAAGGAAGCTTTTTCACTCGCGGCACTACTCGCGATCCTTATGCAAGATATTCTGAAAAAGGGGTGGACTATATATACAACATGGAAAGGTTGCTGCGTAAATTCGAGACAGCAGCCACTATCATTCCACAGCCAGTTCTACGGCCTGCTAGTAAGCCCAGTAAATTTGGCGTGATCTATTTTGGATCCACTAGTCCTGCGATGGAGGAAGCGCTTGATTCTTTACAAGAGGATGGCGTTTTCTTAGATGCGATGCGCTTACGCGCTTTTCCATTCCCAAAATCAGTTAAAGAGTTTATTGATTTTCATGAGAAGGTATTTGTAGTGGAACAGAATCGAGATGCACAAATGCACACCCTGTTAACGAATGAATTAGAAATTGTGAATAACAATTTGGTCAAAGTACTGCATTACGATGGCACACCAATTACTGCACGCTTTATTGCAAATGCTATTCAGAAAAGCTTGGGGGTTTCTGGTCATTCCAGACCATCTTCAAGCCGTAAGGAGTTGGTATGACTTATATTAATAAACCGATCCTTCATCACCCGACACTACAAAAAAATAAAGTTGGATATACCCGTCGAGACTATGAAGGAAGAATCTCTACCTTATGTGCGGGTTGTGGGCACGATTCTATTTCTGCCGCGATTGTTCAAGCATGCTGGGAAATGGACGTTGAACCCCATCGTGTAGCAAAGCTATCTGGAATTGGTTGTAGTTCAAAAACCCCAGATTATTTTTTAGGGGCTTCACACGGATTTAATACCGTTCATGGTCGGATGCCTTCAGTATTGACCGGTGCTAATCTAGCAAACCGTGATTTGCTCTACTTGGGCGTCTCTGGGGATGGTGATTCTGCTTCTATTGGTTTAGGGCAGTTTGCTAATGCGATGCGTCGCAATGTGCGGATGGCTTACATCGTTGAGAACAACGGTGTCTATGGATTGACCAAGGGTCAGTTTTCAGCGACTGCTGATCGAGGATCAAAAAGTAAAAAAGGCGTTGTGAACAACGATAGCCCCGTTGATCTCGTTGGTTTGGCTCTTCAGTTGGGTGCGACCTATGTTGCAAGAAGTTTTTCAGGGGATAAAGAGCAACTAGTTCCTTTAATCAAGGGTGCTATTGGGCATGGTGGGGCAGCATTTATTGATGTCATAAGCCCTTGTGTGACCTTTAATAACCATGGCGGCAGTACCAAGAGTTATGACTATGTCAGGCAACACAATGAAGCGGTTAGTCGTATTGACTTTATACCAATGCATCAAGAAATCACTACTGAGTACGCCCCTGGAGAAGTAGTGGAAGTGCAGCAGCATGATGGCTCGTATTTACGCTTGCGTAAATTACACAAGGATTACGATCCCACAAACCGTTATGCCGCTTTAAGCTATATCAATGAGCACCAAGAACGCGGTGAGGTGGTAACGGGATTGCTGTATTTAGATCCTTTAGCCACCGATCTTCATGAAGCATTAAATACTTGTGTTCAGCCTCTGAATTCTTTGAAAGAGTCGGATCTTTGTCCTGGCGAATCAGCTCTTCAAAAAATTAATGCGGGCTTGCGCTAGTCAAATCTAAACGGAGTCAAAAATGTCAGATCGCACGGTGTCACAGTCCATTACCCATAGGCATTTAGTGAGCCTATTGCCTCAAGCAACGGTATTAGAGGCAGCGCGCATCATGACTAAGGCAAATACTGGGTCAGTTCTAATCATGGATATTAACGGTGAGCTATTGGGGATTCTGACGGAGCGAGATTTAATGACCAGAGTGGTATCTAAACCTCTGAATCCAGAGACTACTTCGGTATCAGCAGTAATGACGCCTAAGCCACATTGCATCACTCCTGAGATGACCGTCTCGAATGCCGTCCTTATTATGATTGAAAGAGGATTTAGGCATTTACCCATTACATCTGCTGCCGGAAAAGTTTTGGGTGTTTTTTCAGTAAGGGATGCATTGCCAAAAGAGATCGGAGAGGCTGTGAGTCTTGCAGAGTTCTTGGATCAGGCAGGCAACACACTAGCGTAAAAAATAACATAAATACCTATCAACTTTTGAGGACGTCACTATGCAAGAAAAGACCGCTAAAAATGAACCCTATCCGCTACAAGTAGAGGCGGGCAAAACATATTATTGGTGTTCATGTGGCATTAGTAAGAAGCAGCCATTATGTGATGGCATGCATGAGTCAACTGATTGCACCCCAGTAGAATACGTTGCCACCAAAACTGAGACTGTGTATTTCTGCGGTTGTAAACAGTCCGAAAATGTCCCCTTATGTGATGGGACTCATAAGAAGCTGTAGATTTAAGTTATTACCAGGGTATTTTTTCACCTGAGTAAGAAAAGAAGCAACCCGAATCTTTTATGCCAAGATTCTGAATGACCTTCAGCATATCGGCGGCAGCATCTAATGCTGGCCTACCAATTTTTTCTCCGCCAAAGGGTTGGGAGAGTCTTGAATTAACCGTTCCTGGGTGAAGGGCGATAAACCCGGCATTGGGTTTAGTTCTAGCAAGCTCAATCGCCGCCGTTTTAATGAGCATATTGAGCGCTGCTTTAGATGCGCGGTAGCTATACCAGCCACCGAGGCGATTATCTTCGATGCTACCCACTTTGGCTGACAGAGTAGCCATAACACTACGTTTTGGGTCCAAGAGTTTTGAAAAGTGTTGAATCGTTAAAGCGGGACCAATGGCATTAATTTTCATGAGTTCTATGAGCTGCTCAGAACTGAGATTAGCTAGCTTCTTTTCTGGCATCCAGTCTTTGCTGTGCAGCACACCAATGGTATTCATAATGAGCTGAAAAGGGGCGCCCAATGAGAGCTCCTTGGCAGCAGTTTCAATTGTTTCTGGATTTTGATAGTCGATGGGGTATTCAGAATTTCGGTGGATACCAACTACTTCTGAACAAGCCGTGTCAGCCTGGAGTAGCTCCACAAAAGCGGATCCAATGGTTCCTGAAGAGCCGATAACCAGGGCGCGAAAGGAGGGTGGTAGTAGTGTCATGGGGCTTTTGGAATAGTGTGCATGCTCTCAGCTAGTTTATTGAATAAGTCTTACACTTGCTGGATGGCGAATAAATGGCAAAAACTAACTCTTTTTTACGATGGCGCATGTCCTTTGTGCCAGGCTGAAATTCTTTTTTTATCTAGCAGAAATCAGGCTAATTCACTGGATTTTGTTGATATCAATTCAGAGCGATACGATCCGCAAGTAGTAGGCGTTTCCTGTGAGCAGGCTTTAGCCGCTATGTACGGGCAGTATGCGGATGGGACGCTGATCCATGGGGTAGCTGTTTTCCCAGAGGCTTATCATCGGGCAAACTTACCATTCTTAGCTTGGATATTTTCAAGGACTATTTTGCGACCTATCTTGAAAGTTAGCTATCAATTCTTTGCTAAAAATAGACATGGAATTTCTAGGATCTTTGGACCAAGTGCATTAAGGCTAGTAAAAGCAAGTAGTCAGAAGGTAGGGGTATGAAAGCCTACCAATTTCTAGTGAGTCTGTGCGTAGCAACCCTCTTACTAAGTTCAGTTGGCTTTGCGCATGATGCAACTGATATGAATGAGGCGCTCAATCCAGCGAGGCTTCAAGGCAGTGGAAGGCTTACGTGGTGGGGCCTAAATATTTATGATGCCTCTTTTTACCGTGGCCCCAATTCTGCCTCAGCAGAGTTTGCAATCGATTTGCGTTATCAAAAATCTTTTAGTGGGAACTCGATTGCCAATAGAGTCGTCGATGAAATGAAAAGAATTGGAGTGCCTGATATTCAGGCGGTGAACTGGGGTAAGCGGTTAGCGACATTCCTGCCGAATGTAGAATCCGGTCAAAGCTTGACTGCAATCTACTTGCCTAAGCAAGGAACCATTTTTTTTCATGACGGCAAGCAAATTGCGCAAATTCTAGGAATAGATTTTTCTAAAGCATTCTTTGGAATCTGGTTAGATCCAAAAACAAGTGCGCCACAGTTGCGTACAGAATTGCTTGGTCAGAGCTGTCCACCACCACCATTTAATGAGGCTTGTTAGTTAATGAGATATTTTCTGTTAAAGCTTGCTCCAGTCTTATTTTGCGGCTTATTTTTATTGGCATGCTCAAGTCCAAACGTTTCTCAGTATGCTAATGAGAAACCCAACTTAGATTTGAGTGAATACTTTTCGGGAACGATTGATGCCTATGGCATCTTTACAGATCGTAGCGGAGTAGTGAAGAAAAGATTTACCGTATTAATTACAGCCAATTGGCAAGTGATTGACGGCAAGAAGGTTGGCACCTTGGATGAGAGTTTTGATTACTCTGACGGTACAAAGCAAAAGCGCATCTGGACATTAACGGAAGTATCCCCAGGTAAGTATGTGGGCAGCGCTGATGATGTCGTGGGTGTAGCTCTAGGTGATGCTGCAGGGAATGCACTCAATTGGGCCTATACCTTGGCCCTACCGGTGGACGGTACTATTTACCATGTGCAATTTAACGACTGGATGTATCTGGTCACACCGAAAGTCATGTTGAATAAGGCTAAGATGAGTAAGTTTGGGATTGACCTTGGTGAAGTGACTCTAAGCTTTTATAAGCGCTGAGCTATAAAATATTAATTAAGCGTTATTGGGAGTTTTTGTGAGAATAGAAGATACGGATCCAGCAAGACATGCTGGGATTGAGTACCCCATGGAAGTGAGTGCCCCGGTATTTGCTCCCATTAAAGTGGTGGAAGAGAAAGATAAGGCAGTAAATGTTGCGCGCCAAAATGCAAAGCTTGAATATGATCGTATTATGGAGCAGGCTGAAGTATTAATGCGGCAGGCCAGAGCCTTACAGGCAAGACTGGATGCAACAGAGATGGTTCACAGTGCTCAGTTCGGCTTTAATCCTATTCATGGGAAGATCTATCATCTCTACTACGATGAGCGCAATTCAGTGAATTTACTTATTCAGAATGGACCCAAAGATTGGAGTTGTGGAATTCCAAATAACTGGGTTTACTCTATGGCTGTCAAAAAACTAGGCGACAGCACTTGGGCTGCCGTGGAAGAGGATCAAGCCTAAGGGGTTGTGGTGCTGCTACTAGCGAAGATTAAGACTCTTAGCAATCACACTAAATGCCGCGTATTCTTGATTGAGTTTGTCTTGTAGTTCTTTTCCTGTGAGTACTGCGGAGGACTCGCCAACCTCATCCAAGTAGCGTAAGGTATCAGGCTCTTTCATTGCCTGGCTATAAGCTTTCACGATTTGTCCAATCCGCTCAGGCTTTGTTCCCTTAGGGGCAAGGATGATTCTCCATAGCAAGGTTTCTTCTTTTGCAAGACCAATATCCTTCAAAGAGCTTGCATTGGGAAACTGAGCATTTCGATTGACTGACGAGACTAAAAGGCATTTGGCTTTACCAGCGTTGGCATGTTGCAAGACTGGCGGTATGGAGCCAACATAGATATCTATTTGGTTTGATAAGAAACCAATAATGGTTTCACCAGCACCCTTGTAAGGAACGTCAATCGCTTGTATGTTCTGGGCCCTAAAGATTCGTTCGGTAGCTAACTGAGCAGGGCCGCCTAAGCCATCAGTGCCGTAGGTATATTTTTTAGGGTTTTTGCGGACTTCTTCAATAAATGTTTTGCCATCACTTGCCGGAAAATCAGGGTGTACACAAAAGACATAAGGTGCTGTAGAAAGCTGAATGACTGGTATGTAGTCATTAGGTGTATAGGGTACTTTACTGGTTTGCGGAACAACGGTGACTGGTGATGGCCATACCCCAGCCAAGGTATATCCGTCTGGAGTGGAATTAACTACTTGAGCGAGTCCAATCGTGCCACCGGCACCAGGGGTATTCTGAATGCTAATTGGGCCACCCAAAAATTTTTGCGCGTCTTTAGAGACCACTCTAAACAAGGCATCAGTTCCACCACCAGGGGAAGTGGGCACAATCAATTTTGTGACGGTCTGGGCCTGAGCCTGACCTTGCAGGAAAAGAGATAAACAAAGACTCACCATCGCTATAGGGATACGTACTAATATCTGTGTAAATAGATGATTCATGATTGAGTATCTCCAGTGCAGATTAAAAATGAAACAGTGATTTTGGGTTGTGGATAAAAATATCTTCCCAAATTTGCGGACTGTCAATGCCTGATTTGATCCAATCGATACAGTCAGCATACTGAAACTGATTTTCGTGGCTAATCCATGGCCAATCGCTTGCCCACACTAGTTGCTGAGAGTTCGCCCTGAGTAATGCATCAAGATAGGGCTGAATATCTACCCCACCCAACCGGTAGGGGCCTGATAGTTTTACCCAGACCTTGCTATCACTTAAACCTCTAAGGGTATTTTGAAAGGCAACACTATTTATCCCTTTGCTAGGGTCGGGGTTGCCAAAATGATCAAGTACCAATACAGCGCCACTTGCCAGAATTTTTGGAACCACAATTTCTTGCAATTGATCTTCTAAAAATAATTCAATATGCATGCCCAGTTCTTTAACCAAGCCGAGAAGAGCTTGGTATTGGGCGCTTGAAATATCGGGAATACTTTTTTTCTTGATCCAATTAAAGCGGATTCCGATAACGCCTGCTTCCCGCATCTGAACTAATTGATGCCTGAGCTCAGATAATTCCAAGCCAGGGTCAACCATTACGGTGCCCCTCAGATGCTTGGGGTGATGGCGTAGCGCCTCTAATAGAAGGGTGTTGTTGGGCCCATAGAAACTTGGAGCAGTGAGAACGCCATGTGATATGCCATGCTCATTTATGATTTCTAAAAACTGTTCTGCGAAAGCATCGCGAGCAGGGCGTGAATGAATCTCAGGTGCTAATGGTAAATCTGTCCCCACGACGTGTGCGTGACAATCGATCCCTGTTATTTTATTTTGTTCTTGCATTCTTGTTCCACTCAATACTGATGAACTGAAAATAGAATAGCACTCCCACCTATTCAGGGGTGAGAATTATTACGCATTGACTAATCCGGCTTAATGTTTTTACTCTGAATTACCTTAACCCATTTATCAACTTTTAATTTAATTTTTTTTGGGGGCTTCAGGGGTGGTCAGAGTATTTTCAGGATTTGCCGATGATGCTTAGGTAGAGGATGGAATGATCCATTTGTCTGATCATCTAGGTATAGGCTTTGAGGGGCAAAAGAACCTCTTTACTTTGATGCGAACTATCAAATAAATTAGTTCGCTGGCGTGATTTAACTTGCCAAGCTACAAGTCATTAGATAAATTCAAAGGTGACACGTAAGAGGTTGATGATGAGGAATTTACTATTTAATGAAAGCAGTTCAACATTCACCTCTAGACTTAATGCTGTCTTCGGGTAATGAATCGATGATGCCAATTTTATACTCTTATCGTAGATGCCCTTATGCAATGAGGGCCCGCATGACATTGCAATATGCAGGCATTCAAGTTGAGCATAGAGAGATTTCGTTCAGCAATAAGCCGCAATCCATGCTGCTTGTATCGCCCAAGGGAACCGTTCCAGTTTTGTGCGTCGATGGGCTCATCCTAGAACAAAGTTTGGATATTATGCGTTGGGCATTGGGGAAGTTCGATCCAGATGGTTGGGGAGTAGTCGATGAGCCCACAGCTCAAGCTTGGATTGAGAAAAATGACGGGCCATTTAAAACGCTATTAGATCAATACAAATATCCCAATCGATATCCTGAGCTTCATCAAGAGGAGGTTTTGAGTGCCGCAATAGAGCTAATCCTAAAGCCCATGGAGATTGCTTTTCAGTCTGGCCAGTATTTATTAGGAGACAAAATGACTTGGGTGGATGTGGCTATTTTTCCATTCATTAGGCAGTTTGCGATGGTCAATCGCGAAAGGTTTGATGGATTACCATTTGCACTAACTAAAAAATGGTTAGATCGATATATTGGATCTGAGTTATTTAACTCAGTAATGCATCCATATCCTACCTGGATCGATTGAGTAGGGGAACTGGTGCCGATGCTAACTCAGCAAACTCGGGGTCCTAGAAATGAACCCCCTGCAGAGCGAGGCTTAGCAATACGGTTATGTACGGCGATATTGGCTAGTCTTTAATAAAATTCCCTATATGCACTATAAGAGTATTTTATGTATGATTAGTTGACTATCAATCGGGGGGCAAATGAAAAAACTCTTTTTCTTTTTTTGCGCTGCAATCGGCACTTCTGTAATATGCATAGCTGCTCCACAAGAGCCTATATTTTCAATTGTTTCAAAAGAGCAAAAACCTTATTTGACTACTTTAAAAGAATTAGTATCTATTGAGTCTGGCAGCAGAGATCGTGAAGGGCTAGATAAGATATCGCAACTGATTTTTAATAGGCTTAAGGCGCTTGGTGGGCAGGTGGAATTTATCGAGCCAGGTGCAAGTATGTACCGAATGCACGATACACCTGACAAGCCAGGTCGCATGGTTAAGGCCGAATTTAAGGGCACAGGCAAAAAGAAAATACTCTTAATTGCTCATATGGATACCGTATATCTGAGGGGTATGCTAGATAAGCAGCCTTTTAGGGTTGATGGAGATCGAGCTTACGGTCTTGGTATATCTGATGATAAGCAAGGAATAGCATTGATTTTGCATACTATCGATAGCTTGAGAAAGTTGAAATTTAATGAGTATGGAAAAATTACCGTACTCATTAATGGCGACGAGGAAATAAGTTCACCGGCAGCGCGAGCTTATTTTTCTAAGCTAGGCGCAGAGCATGATGTCACTTTTTCATGTGAGGCATCACAGGCAAAGTCAGATCGTATTGCGCTGACTACGGCAGGGATTGCAGCAGTCAATTTGAATATTATTGGTAAAGCATCGCATGCCGGCGCCGCTCCAGAGTTGGGGCGTAATGCCTTAGAAGAACTTTCATTTCAGATTCAGCAAATGCACGATTTATCTGATCCTAAAGAGGGGATCAAAATGAATTGGACTTTGGCAACTGCTGGTACCAATCGAAATGTTATACCCTCAATTGCATTTGCTACCGCCGATGTTCGTGTGATGAAAAAGGAAGATTTTGATGTGGTGGAGAATAAAGTGCGAGAGCGTGCCAAAATGCAGCAAATACCTGATACCAAAATAGATGTTATTTTTGAGCGCCGCCGCCCACCTCTGGTAGCTAGTCCACAGTCTTTGCAAATGGCCGAATATGCAAAAAAAGTTTATTCGGAGCTTGGCCGTGACTTGATTTTAGGAACGGTGGCTGCCGGTGGTGGAACGGATGCTGCGTTTGCGGCATTGGATACCCAAAATCCAGTGATTGAGAGTATGGGCGTCCAAGGCTTTGGTGCCCACTCTAATGACGATGAATATATATTGGTAAGTTCTATCACCCCAAGAATGTATTTGCTTTCACGCCTAATCATGGACATTTCCGAAGGCAAAGTTGGGGGTAAAAATTAAATTGCCCATATTTGTCGATTTTTCCGACAAGACATGTGCTAAGTGCCCAGATGAAGGTCGCTATATCCACCCCTGTAATTTTATGGACCAAGATATTTCGATATTAAGAGTAGATGGCGACAAAATTGTGAATACAGGTAAATCTCTTTCTTTGCCAGGGCATCCCGCATCCATCCGCAGTCATTTTCAATAAATAAGCCCCGCACAGACGAGGCTTAGTATTTGCAAGTCAATTGAGTTGCAAGATCCTTAAGATCCTTGGCGTGATAGTTGGTAAAGTCTTCGCGATGCAAATCTTTTCTTGTGTAATTTGGGCCAAACTCTAGAGGTCTTTCAATGAAAGCAGTTTGAAGTCCGCAGGCTTTTGCGGCTAGTAGATCATCTTTGTGAGCTGCTACAAGCATTACTTCTTCAGGACGAACATCGAAGGTCTCTGCAACACCTAGATAGGTTTCTGGATCGGGCTTGTAGTGCCGAAATACTTCTGCTGAAAGAATTAAGTCCCAAGGAAGTCCTGCATTCTTGGCCATATCTGCAAGCAGGCCAAGATTGCCATTCGATAAGGTAACGATAGTAAATTTGCTTTTTAATCTTGTTAGCCCCTCGACTGTATCTAACCAGGGATTGAGGCGATGCCAAATTAGATTTAATTCGCGGATTTGTGATTCAGGCAACGAGGTAATGCCAAATACCTTCAAGATCTCATCGAGAACCATGCGATGCAAATCATCTATCTTTGTCCATGGCAGGCTTCCAGATCGAACCTTAGCCATTGCTGGTTTATAGCCATTTCGCCATGCGGTAGCGAATTCATTGGCGTCAACTGGCAGACTGAGTCTTTCAGCTTCAGCTGCGATTGATCCATGCCAGTCAACTACTGTGCCAAAGACATCAAACGCTAGTATTTTTGGATCTGTACTCATTTATTAAGTTCTTTTGTTAGAGACTTATGTTTAAGGAAAAAGTGCGCCACTTGCTAGATATTAGTTGAACTCTAAAGAAAAAGCCCTGAACTTTCATTTAAGGGCTTTTGTACGACTCGACACATAGTTAACACTCTATACCGGACACATACTTTACAGTTTTAGGCATAGGAGGGACCACTCTATGCCGTGGAATGAAAGTACGAAGATGGATGAAAAGCTCAAATTTGTGTCTCGTTACCTCGA
>CAIMOW010000154.1 GCA_903843235.1 uncultured beta proteobacterium
ATAACAAGTTAGAGCTGGTTCGTACTCACCAAGAGTATATGAATGTCAATCTTGAGAATCAAAAACAAAAATCTACCCCAATTGACTTTCATGCGGGCGCTTTGAAGTTCTTTAAAGAAAAGAATGTCAAGGTAAATTAAGTATCTAATTAAGGGGTGACTGAGTTCACCCCTTAATCTTTGTAGCTAAGCTGTGCAGTGCAAATAAATATATAAATAAAAATAGGTTGAGACATGAGTCAGAGCGTAATTGATAACGAAACACAAGAAAAATTAGACGCCTTTATTAAGCAAGAGGAAGGTGACTCCAATGATTACAAGGGAGTATTAGCTAAATTTATTACCCTCGTAGCGGTTGGTATGTCTTTGTTTCACCTTTATGCTGCCTACTCTATTGTTCCAACCCAACAACTTCGGGTTATTCACGTTGCTCTGGTTCTATTTTTAGTATTTCTCAGCTTTCCAATTGCGCACCGCTTCAAAAACCGCCTAATGTGGTGGGATGTTTTATTCGCCATCGGCTCGGTGGCTATCGCCTATTACATCCTTAGTGGTGGCGATGACTTCTCCGATAGAAATACCGCTCCCAATCCAACTGACGTAATTGTTGGCTTAGGTCTCATTCTATTAATCCTCGAAAGCGTCCGCAGAACAAATGGAATGATCTTGGTTGGCGTTACTAGTTTATTTTTAGCCTACGCCTTGTTTGGCAACTACCTGCCTGCCCCATGGACCCACAAAGGTTATGGTCTCGATCGTCTAGTGGGTTATATGTATATGACACTTGAGGGCATCTATGGAACAGCAGTCGATGTTTCTGCAACCCTCATTATTCTGTTCACGATCTTTGGTGCCTTCTTACAATTTACAGGTGCCGGTAAATTCTTCATTGATTTTTCATTTGCTGCAATGGGCGGAAAATCATCTGGTGTTGGTAGAACGATTGTTCTATCTTCCTTCCTCATGGGTGGACCATCAGGCTCTGGAGTAGCCACCACAGTAACAGTAGGCTCAGTTGCAGCCCCCATGCTAGAAAAAGTCGGCTATGAAAAGAATGCGGCTGGGGGTTTGTTAGCTGCCGGGGGCTTGGGCGCCATTATTTCCCCGCCTGTGCTAGGTGCTGCCGCATTTTTGATTGCGGACTTCTTGAAGATTTCATATTTAGATGTGTTGTTAATGGCAACGATTCCAACCATCCTTTTCTATCTCGGCTTATTTGTGATGGTGGAGATTGATGTTCGCAAATACGGCATGAAAAACATTCATTTCGATGCGGCTGAATCGGCTTGGCAGCTTACTAAAAAATACTGGTTCCACTTTTTCTCGCTGATCTCAATAGTTGTCTTTATGATGTTTGGTTTCTCACCAGTAATGTCGGTATTCTGGGCAACCGTGGTGTCTGCGTTTTCTAGCATGTTGCGCGAAGATACCGCCATCATTCCCTGGGCTTGGTTCAAAGGTAAAGAACCTATCTTAGGCGGTTTATACAACTCCAATCTGACCAAGGCATTAGCATCGGGCTCCACTGGTGTGCTTGCCATTGCCGCTACTTGTGCAGGTGCTGGCCTCATTGTGGGAACGGTTACCCTCACAGGCTTAGGCCTCAAATTCAGTTCTATCGTGATTCAATATGCAGGCGGCTCACTCTTGCTGACGGCTATCTTTACCTCGCTCGTAGTGTGGGTTGTGGGCCTTGCCGTGCCAGTAACTGCCTCGTACATCATCTGTGCCGTGATCGCAGCTCCAGCATTGATTAATTTGGGCGTACCAGCATTTGCAGCGCATATGTTTATCTTTTATTACGCTGTTCTGTCAGAGGTATCTCCTCCAACCGCGCTCTCTCCATTTGCCGCAGCGGCAATATGCAAAGGCAATCCCTACAAGACAACCTTGCAAACCTGGAAATATGTTGCCCCTGCGATCTTGGTGCCATTCATGTTTGTGCTCGACAAGTCTGGCGTCAGCCTCTTATTGATGGGATCCACTGATGCACTGGCTCAAGCTGACTGGATGCAGATTGCTTGGATCTCATTTACCGCAGTTGTCGGCATCATTTGTTTAGCAGGCGGATTACAAGGATGGTTTATTGAGAAAACCAAGATCTATGAGCGTATTTTGATGGTAGCTTCTGGTGTCGCCTTGGCATACCCATCCACCGAAGCGGATCTCATTGGCTTCATTGGATTTGGGCTCGTACTCATCACCCAAATCATGAGACACATCAAGTTAAAACCAACAACCGCTTAATTGAACAAGCAGTTTAATAAGCAGTTGTTGGTATTGGTCTTACTGCATTAAGTCTTATTGCATTAATCTAATTTGATATTAGACTTCTCCATCACTCGCTTCCAGCGGGTGATGTCTGAGAAATACAAATCACTAAAGCGCGCTTGATTTAATGGCGCAATTTGTACGCCGGCTTTAACAAAGCGATCTTTCATTTCTGGGGTATCCAATACTTTGAGAACCCCAGCAGTTAGAGTGCTTATCACATCTTTAGGCGTTCCTGCGGGCACAAAAACACCTTGCCATAAAGCCATATCGTATTCAGCCACTCCAGACTCCAAGATTGTTGGCAGCTCGGGGGTGCCGCTAAAGCGATGCTTGCTAGTCACTGCCAAGGCGCGAACTTTGTCAGCTTTATACAGCGGATAACCCACTGGCATTCCAGCGAAATAGAAATCGATTTGACCGCCAAGTACATCAGTCGCTGCAGGGGAGCCACCTTTGTAAGGCACATGGATGGCCTGAGTGTTTGTCAGGGATAAAAATAGCTCGCCAGCCATATGATCAGAATTGCCAATACCTGAAGAAGCAAAACTCCGTTTACCAGGATTAGCTCTTAAATCGGTGAGCAACTCAGCAACATTTTTGATGGGCGAATTATTATTCACAATCAAAATATGAGGCGTAGCAGAAACACCTACAACCGGAATCAAGTCCTTCATGCCATTAAATGGCAGCTTTGGATTGGCGGCGACGTTAATCGCTAAGCCATTTTGGGCAAACAGTATGGTGTAACCATCGGGTGTAGTTTTGGCAACCGCATCAGCAGCGATGCTGCCGGCAGCGCCTCCACGATTTTCAACAATGATAGGCTGCTTCAACAGTAAGCTAAGGTCCTGTGCAACCATGCGACCAACGATGTCGGTTGAGCTTCCAGGTGCATAGCCAATCAACATTTTAATTGGCTTATCGGGATATGCGGCAAAGCTTGAGCTTGCGGCAACTGCGAAAGAAGCGACAATAACAATTCGACGGCTCAGCGCCGCGATGGATGACAACTTCATTTAAGTCTCCTATTACTTTTTATAATATGTTGTAACAACTTTATAGAACTAGCTTATCAGCTTATCGAGCCTTTACAAAGCCAAAGCTGGGACGCCCCACTCAGTAGCGCAGGCATTTAGACTGGCAAGCAATTCAGGTGAGATCGGAATGCCTTCTTTAGTACGTTTAGCAGAGCTGGCTGCAGCACCCTCACCAGGTATATGAATGCGCTCAACCCCTGGCAACTTTGTCGAATTAGCAATATCTTTGACCGCCTTAGTCACCCGCTCTAAAAATAGATCAACGTCTCCAAAAGCAGATGGGTCTACTGCAATCACAACTTGTCCCGTATTGGTGATCAAGTCATGATGTGCATTGAAATCAATCGTGTCTTTGCCAGCAGCAGCGCCATTTAAAGAACCCGCCAGCAAGCTCACCATCAAAGCTAAACCGTAGCCCTTGTAATCTCCTATCGGTAGCAAGGAGCCCTCGCTAGAGCGCTGTGGATCCGTCAAGGGCTTACCCTGCTTATCCATCATCCAGCCTTCGGGCATTTGCTCACCCCGTTGAGCGGCTAGTTTCACCTTCCCATAAGCAGCAACCGTCGTCGCCATATCCAATAAAACAATTGGGCGATTTTTAGCAGGCACTGCAATCGCAATAGGATTGGTCGATAGGAGTAAATCGATACCGCCCCAAGGAGCCATATGATTCGCATTGCCAACTGCCATATAAATGCCCACCAGACCCGCTTCTGCAATCATGCGCACATAAACGGAGGCAGCGCCTGAGTGATTACCATGGTGACTACCAATCCAAGCCACTCCGAATTGGCGCGCACGTTCTACAGCAAGTTCTACTGATTTGGCCATCACTAAATGACCGAGTGCGTTATCTCCATTGAGCAGACCTGATGCACCACGATCTTTTTCTAACTCAATCTTGGGATGCAGGTTGGCCCCACCAGCTTTAATACGTTTCATATAAGCAGGCAAGCGGAAGATGCCGTGGCCATCTGCGCCAGCCAGATCGGAACGCACCATTAACTTACCCACTTGCTGTGCGTCGTCTGCAGGAACGCCTGCTGCACAAAGTACTTGGGCAATAAATGCCTCTGCTTTTGCTACAGAAATGGTTTTGACTGTGCTCATCTTATTTATGCAATCTTGGTCCAAGCCGCTTTACCGGCATATTTTTTAATGGCGGCTTCATCAAACTCAAAGCCTAAGCCAGGGGTTTTGTGCAAAATCAAATCACCATTTTTAAAGGTCAACTGCTTGTTAATTAGCCTACGGAAATTGAGCACTTGATCATCCAAGAAGAACTCCACAAAACGCGCATTAGGAGTTGCCGCCACCAAAGGTGCATGCAAATCATGCATCCAGTGTGGACAAACCGTAATACCTTTGAGGTCCGCATAAGCAGAGATACGACGCCACTCAGTAATGCCGCCACACACCGCTGCATCTGATTGCAAAATTGCTACGCCGCCAGCATCAATCAATTCTCTAAAACGCCAGCGCCCTGCTTCCATTTCACCGGTCGCCACATTGATTTTGGTTTGACGCGCTAAAGCAGCGTGTAAATCAATAGCGTCTGGAGAAAATGGCTCTTCAATCCAGTAAGGGTTATAAGCTTCAAAGCGCCGAACATACTCAAGGGCAGTCGGTAAATCTCGCCACGCATTATTGGCGTCTAGAGTTAGTAGAACATCTTCACCAACCGCCTGACGAGCGGCTTTCACGCGCGCATCTTCTTCACGAGGAGATAAGCGACCCACTTTAATTTTGACCGCCTTGAAACCCTGCTTCACATACGATTCCATCTCTTTACCTAACTTGGCAGGCGTTTTACCTTCTAGGTAATAACCGCCACTCGCATAAGCAGGCACACGATCATCAACGACAGAACCTAGATAGTGGTGCAAAGGAAGTTTTGCAGAGCGAGCATTGAGATCCCAAAGTGCCGTATCCAAAATGGAGATGCCGCGCATGACGGCACCTGTACGACCTTGCAAAATGGATTCGTTATACATATCCATCCACAAGCCTTCACTGCGATGGCTATTTTGGCCAATCAGTTTTGGTGCTAGTAGCTGCTCAACAGCAACTTTGGCTATGTCGCCACCAGCACTGCCAACATAGCAAAATCCAATGCCTTCATTGCCATCTTTGCCACGCACCTTAACAAGACAATAATGGCGCTCAGAGACGGTCCGAGTTGAGAATGAAGTGACTTTATCCAAAGGCACTGTAACTGAGGCAACTTGTATGGACTCGATGATAGGCATATGGTCTCCTTAATCAAGAAATGATTGTATCGAGAATTTAAATCATCGGAGCATTCCTAAATAAGGAATAATTCAGATTCAAACTAATTTGGTAAATGGAATAGCTATGAGCAAAGTTGTCGTGATTGGCACGGGCACAATGGGCGTTGGTATCGCAGCTGGATTTTTGGCTTATGGCACAAAGACCATTATTCTCGGTCGCAATCAAGCCAAGGCTGATGGCGCCTTTAAAGCAATTGAAGCGTGTGCTGATGCGATTGATCTCAAGTGGCGCGATCTTGGTGGGCAGTTGATCGGCGGAATCATCACGGAATGGAGTGATTGGGTTGATACCGACTTTGTGATTGAAACTATTTCAGAACGGATGGATCTTAAAAAAGAACTCTTTGCTGATTTAGATCAACGCGTTCCAGCTCATGTGCCGATTGGTAGCAATAGCTCAGGCTTTCCGATTAGCGATATTGCAAAAGGACTCCCTACTGCGAATCGCATGTTCAACGCGCATTACTTCATGCCAGCCCACGTAGTACCGCTTGTGGAAGTTGTATTAGGTGAAAAGTCTGATCCAGCCTTGGCCGAGAAGGTCTGCGAGCTCTATCGCGCCCACGGCAAAAAGCCTGTTTTAGTTAAAAAAGATATTCCTGGATTTTTAGCGAATCGTATTCAGCATGCCTTAATGCGTGAAGCACTTTCGCTCGTTCAAGAGGGCATCGCCACTCCAGATGACATTGATACTGCTGTTCGCTACAGCTTTGGCTTTCGCTATGCTGCAGTAGGCCCGATGACTCAAAAAGAAATTTCTGGCTGGGAAGGCATGACATTAGCTGCCGAAGTTATTTACCCATCCCTCTCTAATATCACCCTCCCCCCTGCTTGCGTGACGGATTTAGTTAAGGCCGGTAAGAGCGGTATCGCTAAAGGTGAAGGCTTCAAGAAATGGCCAGTAGAAGAAGCAGCTAAAGTGAAAAGGAATTATGAAATTCGTCTAAAAGCGGCCTTCGAAGTTCTTAAGCTGGCTCCAGACGAAAGTTAATGAACTGCTGAGCTAATAGACCTAAGGGGTGTAGGCCATATTGCTGCGATACAGCATAAATATCTGGGGTGGGGCTCACATTATTAGATAATTACCCAGTGAAATTAAATGTGAACCACCTCAAAGTCTTTGCCAGAGGAAAGTTGATCTTTGTCGGCACCTCTTTCTGCATCTCCTTTATTGTGGCAGTTCAATTCCCGAGCCTAGGACTGATTAGCAGCAGCCAAGCCCAAACGAGCAAGGTGGCAGAGAAAAAAACCCCCCAGATTCGTCAAAAGGCCACCATTTCCAGTAATAAATCGGTTGGCTTTAAAGATCTCGCTGCAGGCAAGTCATCTAAGTCCAACAGTCTGAACCCAGAACTCTTTCGACGCAAAGACGCCAACGAGTTTGTTGGAGATACTGGCGGTAATTTAGATTACCGAGTGCAACGGGGTTGCTATCGCCGTAGCTTTAGCGAAGGCAATCTACCCGCTAACTTGGGGATCGATGACCCCCAGTTTTCAGAGTTCTTCAAAAACCAAACCAGCAGCTTCTTTGATCGCATGCGTGGCAATTGCATTCCATACGCAGTTGCTTTGGGAAGCCGCAATCGCTTTGATTCCCTGAGCATCATGAATGGCCAAGTGCAAGATGGCAAAACGGAGATTTGGACTTTCACTCCATCTGCTGCTGGTGGCTTCCTGGTGCAACAAGACTATCTTCGAGATGAATCTAAACGCTATACAGAAATTGAACTTCCATTGAGAGATGTGTTGTACGACCCACGCAAGGTCAGTGACAAGTTGCCAGTAGAGCTTGTATGGGAACTCAATTCACTAATTAAACAAATCTACCCAGAAGATAGCAACTCATTAGAAAATACCAACAGCGTAGTTCGCTTACTGGTCGACTTCGGAGATCGTGATCATTGGGCTCAAATTTGGGCCGCTGAAATTCTAGACCCGGGCAATAAGGAAGTGTTTGCCAGCGCCTTCTGGCTCGAACGGGATGACATTCCGGGTGGTTTCTTTACTAGTAGCGGGGAAGCCATTGAGCGCGCCTTCTGGACTAATCCCCTGAGCTATCGACGAATCTCACGCGGCGTTGGGTTCGTTCCAGTCTCTCGCAAAAAAACCACTAAGATTGCCGCCAACACCAATGCCACAGCGCTCGTAGCCGGGCCTCAACAACGCTACCGCGCGCATATGGGGATTGACTATGCCGCCCCTATCGGCACTCCTATATTTAGCGTAGCAAATGGCAAAGTAGTCCATCTTGGCTTTAGCGGCGCTTTTGGCAACCTTATCATCCTTGAGCACGATGGAGGCTACCGAACGTATTACGCCCACTTAAGTAACTACAACGTTGAGTTGGCTTTAGGCAATGAAGTTCGACGCGGTCTTGAGATTGGCTATGTTGGCACAACTGGAAGATCCACGGGTCCACACCTTCACTTTGAACTCAGAAAAGATGGGGTTTATGTAGATCCATACTCAACCCATATGCAGTTGGATTTGTGGTCAATGCGCGATAACGAAAGCGGTCAGCTCACTCGAGAAATTTTGCTACTGGGAAGTCCGCCGAAGCTTTGATCAAGTGTCGCAAATTTCAGTCATTGATAAATAAAAATAGGGCCCTCATGGACCCTATTCTATTAAGAAAAAACAGTAATCAACCAAGCACTAAAACAGGTAACTTGGAGTGCACAATGACTTCATGAGTTTCACTTCCTAAGAGCATGCTCTTGATCCCAGTGCGCTTATGTGAGGCCATCACGATGACATCCACTTTTGCTTTTTTAGCTGCCTCCAAAATACCTTCAGCCAAATTGGAGGTCTTCATGTGAAGCGTCTTCACTTTTACTGTACCGAGTTGAGTTTGTGATTTTTTAAATACATCTGCCGCAAAGACATCGCAGGCCTTGGTATGCTCTTTTGCACTGATGCCATAAGCCATAGTGCTGTCTGAATAAACCATTGGAGGTATTGGATCAGATACATAAACCAAGGTCACTGCAGCACCATCACCCTTAGCAAGTTCGGCAACCTTTTTTAAAGATTTCTTGCTGACGTCAGATCCATCCACAGGCACTAATAAATGCTTAAACATATCAACTCCCTTTAAATTGAACTACTTCATCACTCTTTCCATCATAATACTTTATATAAGGTACAAAAGTACAAAGGGTAAAAATTGCTCCGGTATTTATTGGTCTATCTCACGTTTCTATTTAGCCTTCTTGCTATTGATTTGATCTGGCTACTAGGAATCGCTAAAAACCTCTATCGCCACGATATGGGCGATCTGATGGCGAATGAGCCCAAGCTTTGGGCTGGCCTTAGCTTCTATCTTTTGTACGCAATTGGTGCATGTACTTTTGTTGTCATTCCAGCCCTATCAAAACAATCTTGGATTTACGCATTGCAGTACGGAGCACTTTTTGGTCTGTTTTGCTATATGACTTACGACCTCACCAACTTAGCTTTTATTCGTGATTTTCCAACTCGCTTAGCATTCGTTGATATTGCCTGGGGAAGTTTGGTCACCTCTATAGCCTCTATTCTTGCCTATTGGGTAGGTAATCGAGTCTCCTAAATCAGCAGACAATCCCTAGATGATCTTTGAGCCAAAAATTCTCAGTTGCTTTAAGGGTTATAACCGCACCCTTTTTACTAAAGATGTCTTTGCGGGCCTTACAGTTGGTGTAGTTGCTCTACCACTGGCAATGGCCTTTGCCATCGCCAGTGGACTCAAACCAGAGGCAGGTATTTTCACCGCCATTATTGCTGGAGGATTAATTTCACTACTCGGTGGAAGTCGAGTACAAATTGGTGGTCCTGCTGGCGCTTTCATTGTGATTGTGTACGGTATTGTCGACCGCTATGGTGTGGCCAACCTATTACTAGCCACCGCCATGTCGGGCGTATTTCTGTTTGCCATGGGACTACTTCGCCTTGGCACTCTAGTGCGATTCATCCCCATTGCCGTCATTATTGGCTTTACTAATGGCATTGCCTTCCTGATTGGACTGTCTCAGATTAAAGATTTTTTTGGTCTAGCTATCCCAAAAATGCCAGCCAACTTCTTTGGCAGTATTCAAGCGCTTTATAGCGCAGCCGATACAGTGAATCTGATTGCGCTCGCTTTAGCAACAGGAAGTCTATGCTTGCTAATCATCTGG
>CAIMOW010000155.1 GCA_903843235.1 uncultured beta proteobacterium
CAGCAAGCACGACTGTTTGAGCTCCCGCTAATTGAGCGCCGACATCAGCAACAATCGCTTTTTTGTCTTCTACATTCAAAGGCACGGTTTAACTCCATAAAAACCAACTGTTTCCAGTTGGGGTTACACACCAGCGTCTGACTATTCAATCACAAGAGAATCTTGCGAAATCTTTTCAGGGTCGCCATCTGCGCTGGCTATTACTTTCGTAACGATTAAGAATTAACGCTTTACAAGCAACTAATTCACCAACGGTCTTTGATGTTCGACTCTCACCCAAAGAGCAGGAGTCGACCCAAAGTTCTTTTTTGCTACAAGCTTATTACTGAGCTGCCTGTAGCGATGCTTGGTCTACGCGTACGCCTGCACCCATGGTGCTGCTTACGGCAACCTTCTTTAAATAAATACCCTTAGATGCAGGTGGCTTTGCTTTATTCAAAGCCTCGAGCAATGCGAGCAAGTTTGACTTCAATGCAGTTGGCTCGAATGAACGACGGCCAATGCTTGCGTGCACGATACCGGCTTTGTCCACACGGAATTGCACTTGACCAGCTTTTGCATTCTTAACTGCAGTAGCTACATCAGGAGTCACTGTTCCAACTTTTGGATTTGGCATCAAACCACGTGGGCCTAATACTTGACCTAAAGTACCAACAATTTTCATTGTGTCTGGAGATGCGATCAAAATATCGAAATCGATTTTGCCGCCTTTAATTTGCTCAGCAAGCTCTTCCATACCAACAATTTCTGCACCGGCAGCTTTAGCTTGTTCAGCTTTCTCGCCTTGTGCAAAAACAGCAACACGAACATGCTTACCTGTACCGGCTGGGAGCACAACTGCGCCACGTACAACTTGGTCAGATTTCTTAGCGTCAATACCCAATTGAACTGCAACGTCAATAGACTCATCAAACTTAGCAGTTGCACACTCTTTAACAAGGTTCAACGCATCTTCTAATGAATAGAATTTGTTGCGATCAACTTTAGATTGAATTACTTTTACGCGTTTAGATAACTTAGTCATGATTAGAGGCCTTCCACTGTGATGCCCATGGAGCGGGCGCTACCAGCGATAGTTCTAACAGCAGCATCCATATCGGCCGCTGTCAAATCTGGCATTTTTGCTTTAGCGATTTCTTCTGCTTGAGCACGGGTAATTTTTCCTACCTTATCGGTATGGGGACGTGGTGATCCTTTTTCGATCTTGGCAGCCTTTTTAATCATGATGGTTGCCGGAGGAGTCTTCATGATGAATGTGAAGCTCTTATCAGCGAACGCTGTAATCACGACTGGAATTGGAAGGCCTGGCTCCATGCTCTGAGTTTGAGCATTAAACGCCTTACAGAATTCCATAATATTGAGGCCACGTTGACCCAAAGCTGGACCTACGGGTGGTGATGGATTTGCTTTGCCTGCAGGGATCTGCAGCTTAATAAAGCCAATAATCTTTTTTGCCATTTGTTGCTCCTAAAAGCGCGCCTAACCTCTTTAGGAAAGACCGCTGTTGAGTAAACGCTTCGCTAGTTTTTGGCTTTCTAGCTCCGCTCCTCGGTTATTGCTAACCACGTAACACCTGCAACTACTGTAAAAACAAGGCTTTAGCCTTGTTTTTACATCTTTTCTACTTGACCGAACTCCAGCTCAACTGGGGTACCGCGGCCAAAAATTGTAACAGAAACGCGCAATCTTGACTTCTCATAATTGACTTCTTCAATGTTTCCGTTGAAATCGATAAATGGACCTTCTTTAACGCGCACAATCTCACCAACCTCAAATAGGGTCTTAGGCTTAGGTTTATCAACCCCAGCCTGCATTTGATCCATGATTTTTGCTACCTCAGCCGTAGAAATAGGACTTGGACGGTTTCTAACGCCGCCGACAAATCCAGTCACTTTTGGTGTGTTCTTCACCAAATGCCAGCTTTCGTCTGTCATTTCCATCTCAATCAGGACGTATCCTGGGAAGAAACGACGCTCAGAAACAGCTTTTTGACCTGACTTGATTTCAACAACCTCTTCGGATGGAACCAAAATACGGCCAAATTTCTCCGGCATACCGGAACGACCGATGCGCTCCTCTAAGCCTCTTTTCACACTCTTTTCCATACCAGAGTAAGCGTGAATAACGTACCAGCGCATATTGCTAGCAGCTTGTGGGTTTGTCACCAATTCAGAATCAATCATTTTTCTTACTCACTTCCAGCCAAGAAAGACTGAAAAAACTAGCCATTCAATTAATTTGTCTGCCATCCACAGAAATAGGGACATGATCAGAACAAAACCAAATACGACCATTGTCATTTGGG
>CAIMOW010000156.1 GCA_903843235.1 uncultured beta proteobacterium
ATAAGTAGGCGCATTGACCTCCCCGCGCGTAAATCTCTTAGATTTTGACGCTGACCAAATGGCAGCGTATGTCGCGGGGTTGAATGAAAAGCCCTTTAGGGCAAAGCAACTCATGCAGTGGATACACCAGCGTGGTGTATCCAATATCAATGACATGAGCGATTTGGCAAAAAGCTTTCGAGCTAGCTTGCTAGATAAAGCAGAAGTTGTTTCTCTCCCGGTGATTAAAGATGAGCTCGCTAATGATGGCACGCGTAAGTGGTTGCTTGACGTTGGTGCAGGCAATGCGGTGGAGTCAGTTTTTATTCCAGAAGATGATCGCGGTACTTTATGTATCTCTTCGCAAGCAGGCTGCGCAGTCAATTGCCGTTTTTGTTCCACCGGGCGGCAAGGCTTCTCACGCAATCTCACCTCTGGCGAAATCATTGGCCAATTGTGGTTTGCCGAGCATCTCCTGCGCAATGAGCCTGGTGCAGTGCGTCGTGTTGAAAAATTCCCAACGCCTGGCTGGGAACATACTGGTCGTGTGATATCTAATGTTGTCTTGATGGGAATGGGTGAGCCTTTACTCAACTATGACAACGTGGTGACAGCATTACGCTTGATGTTAGATGACAGGGCTTATGGCTTGTCGCGGCGTCGTGTCACGGTATCCACTTCTGGCGTCGTACCGATGATTGATCGTTTGGCACAAGATTGCCCGGTGGCACTAGCAGTATCACTACATGCGCCGAACGATGCATTGCGCGATCAATTGGTACCATTAAATCAAAAATATCCTTTAAGAGAATTGCTTGGTGCATGTGAGCGTTATCTGCCTTTTGCGCCAAGAGATTTCTTAACCTTTGAATACTGCATGCTTGATGGCGTAAATGATTCTGATGCGCAAGCAAAAGAGCTGATTCGTTTGCTCAATGGCATTAAGTGCAAGGTCAACCTCATTCCATTTAATCCATTCCCAGAGTCTGGTTTAAAGCGCTCACCACCACAACGCGTTCAAGCCTTTGCCAATATCTTGCTAGATGCTGGCATGGTGGCTACGGTTCGTAAAACCCGCGGTGATGATATCGCTGCTGCTTGTGGACAGTTAGCTGGCGACGTGATTGATAGAACGCGTGTACGCGAACGTGCTGTGCACGATAACGAAATTATTCAGCCAGCAGTTGAGTCTGCTCAGACTATTCAATGGCTCGATAAGTTGAACTAAACATGAACCCCAATCATTTCTTACCGTCATTGCCATTAGGTCCTGCACCTAAGAGGCCAACTCGCCAAGCAAAGGTTGTTTGGAAAACGAACATCATCACGATTGGTGGCGATGCTCCAGTCCGTATCCAGTCGATGACCAATACCGATACTGTTGATGCAGTCGGTACTGCAATTCAAGTAAAAGAATTAGCCCGTGCTGGTTCTGAGATGGTGCGCATCACAGTTAACACCCCAGAAGCTGCTGCTGCAGTTCCGTATATTCGTGAACAGTTAGACAAGATGGATGTTTTAGTCCCATTGATTGGTGACTTCCATTACAACGGTCATACTTTGCTGAAAGATTACCCAGAGTGCGCCAAAGCTTTATCAAAATATCGCATCAATCCAGGTAACGTGGGTAAGGGCGCTAAGCGCGATCCACAGTTTGCGCAAATGATTGAAGCTGCCTGTAAGTACGACAAGCCGATTCGGATTGGTGTGAACTGGGGTAGCTTGGACCAAGAGCTTCTCGCCAGCATCATGGACAGTAATGCTGCTTTAGCTGTACCAAAGACTGCACAAGAAGTCATGATCGAAGCCTTGATTCAGTCGGCATTGCAGTCTGCAGAAAAAGCAGTGGAGTTCGGTATGAACCCCGATCAAATTTTGCTGTCTTGCAA
>CAIMOW010000157.1 GCA_903843235.1 uncultured beta proteobacterium
ATCATTGAACCACTTAACAATTCCGGTCGCCATGCGAACTCCATTACATAAACTTAAAACAACCGTGATGAGGGTGAATACTTTTTAATCAGTCTCGCTCTACAACACGCCTAAATAGGACTTCAAATAAAGCCTACCCCCTAATTGTTTGCCCTTTATAGTGGGGTGTCAAGGGGTTAATTACATATAGTTAGTCGTAAATACCCCTTTTTTTATCGAAAAACGCCCCAATATGGGGTAAACAGGACTTTATTGCGTGATTTTTGCAACAAGCCTTCTGTAAATTAAAAATCGATTATCTGTGTTTAGAATGTTTCTCATGAGTCGTGCACCAAAACCCCCAACGGTTGGCAATCCAAACAACCCCAGTGTTGAAGACACCATCCTTCTCGAAAAGCAGGCCGAGAAGCTAAAGGCACCTTCAATGTATAAAGTTTTATTAATGAATGATGACTACACTCCAATGGAGTTTGTTGTAATGGTCATACAGGAATATTTTAATAAGGATCATGAAACGGCAACCCGCATCATGTTGCAGGTTCATTTAGTAGGCAAAGGCATTTGCGGAGTATTTACCCGTGATGTTGCGGCTACAAAAGTGCATCAAGTTATCGAGCTATCCCGCGAAGCGGGTCACCCACTACAGTGCACTATGGAGGAAGCATGATTGCCCAAGAATTAGAAGTCAGTTTGCACATGGCGTTTGTTGACGCAAGGGCTGCTCGACATGAATTTATTACGGTTGAACATTTACTTGCATCGCTACTGGATAACGCCACGGCGGTCGAGGTATTGAAAGCCTGTGCTGTCAATATTGCAGAGCTACGTGCACAGCTCAAGAATTTTATTAATGACAATACCCCAGTTGTTCCTGGCAATGATGAGGTTGATACGCAACCCACACTTGGATTTCAGAGGGTGATTCAGCGCGCCATCATGCATGTGCAATCCACATCGAATGGCAAGAAAGAAGTGACTGGTGCCAATGTATTGGTAGCCATCTTTGGTGAAAAAGATTCGCATGCGGTATATTTCTTGCAACAGCAAGGGGTAACTCGCTTAGACGTGGTGAACTTTATTAGTCATGGTGTCCGCAAGGATCAGGCTGAGCATGTAAAGCCTGCAGATCCTGCACAAGAAACAGAAGAAGCTGCATCTACCGGTAAAGAAAGCCCGCTGGATCAATATACACAAAACCTTAATGTGCTGGCGCGCCAGGGCAAGATCGATCCATTGATTGGTCGCGACAGTGAAGTAGAGCGAGTGATACAAGTGCTGTGCCGTCGTCGTAAGAACAACCCTTTATTGGTGGGTGAGGCTGGTGTTGGTAAGACTGCTATTGCTGAAGGTCTCGCATGGCGCATCGTCAAGGGTGACGTTCCAGATATTCTGGCGGATGCCACTGTCTATTCATTAGACATGGGTGCACTCTTGGCTGGTACTAAGTACCGCGGTGATTTTGAGCAACGCTTGAAGAGTGTTCTCAAGTCATTGAAAGATCATGCGCATGGCGTTTTGTTCATTGATGAAATCCATACTTTGATTGGTGCGGGCGCGGCTTCTGGTGGAACTTTAGATGCCAGCAATTTACTGAAACCTGCTCTATCAAATGGCCAGCTCAAATGTATCGGCGCAACTACCTTTACGGAATACCGCGGTATCTTTGAGAAAGATGCTGCACTTTCACGCCGCTTCCAGAAGGTCGATGTGGTTGAGCCAACTGTCGATCAAACAGTGCAAATATTGCGCGGCCTTAAGTCTCGCTTTGAAGAGCATCACAGCGTGAAGTATGCGGCTGCAGCTTTAGTCGCGGCTGCAGAACTTTCTGCCCGTTATATCAACGATCGTCATTTGCCAGATAAGGCAATCGATGTGATTGATGAGGCCGGAGCAGCGCAACGTATTTTGCCGAAGTCTAAGCAAAAGAAAACGATTGGTCGTCCTGAGATCGAAGAGATCGTAGCTAAGATTGCACGCATCCCACCCCAATCTGTCACTGTGGATGATCGTAGCAAGTTACAAACCTTGGATCGCGATATTCGGAGCGTCGTATTTGGTCAGGATCCAGCCATCGAAGCTTTGGCTAGTGCCATCAAAATGACGCGTGCTGGCCTTGGCAAAATTGATAGGCCTATTGGTTCGTTCCTATTCTCAGGCCCAACTGGTGTTGGTAAAACTGAGGTTGCTAAGCAACTCGCTTATATCTTGGGTATCGAGTTATTGCGCTTTGATATGTCGGAGTACATGGAGCGTCATGCGGTGAGCCGTTTGATTGGTGCGCCCCCTGGTTACGTAGGCTTTGACCAAGGCGGCCTCTTAACTGAAGCTGTGAGTAAGAAGCCGCATTGTGTGCTCTTGCTCGATGAGATTGAAAAAGCCCATCCGGATATTTTTAATATCCTCTTGCAGGTCATGGATCACGGGACCTTAACGGATAACAACGGTCGCAAGACGGATTTCCGCAATGTCATCATCATCATGACTACCAATGCTGGTGCTGAAGCGATGCAGAAATCCACCATGGGTTTTACCAATGTCCGCGAGTCTGGTGATGAGATGGCTGATATCAAGAAATTTTTTACGCCAGAGTTCCGCAATCGTTTGGATGCCATCGTTTCCTTTAAGGCGCTGGATGAAACCATCATCATGCGTGTGGTCGATAAGTTCTTAATGCAACTTGAAGAGCAGTTACATGAGAAGAAAGTAGACGCCACCTTTAGTCCAGCATTGCGGGCGCACTTAGCCAAGCATGGCTTTGACCCATTGATGGGTGCAAGACCAATGCAGCGCATTATTCAAGATACGGTTCGTAAAGCACTTGCTGATGAATTGCTTTTTGGCAAGTTGGCGCAAGGTGGCCATGTGGCTGTGGATGTGGATGCTGAGGGCAAAGTGATGTTAGATTTTGATGCACCAGTAGCACCGAGAAAAACCCTGAAGGTTGATGTAGCGCCTGCAGAAGAAATTTAATCAACTACCTTTCATAAGGAAGATACATGTCCCATCACGATAAATTACTTGAAGCTTTTGAAGCCTATAAAGCAGAGAATGAAAAATTTCAAGAGAGGGGTATTAAAGCCTCAGCTGCGCGTGCTCGTAAAGCGCTTCAAGAAATTGCTGGTTCTTGCAAAGAACGGCGTAAAGAAATTACGGCTGAAAAAGAATCTCGTGAGACCAAAGGTGCTG
>CAIMOW010000158.1 GCA_903843235.1 uncultured beta proteobacterium
CATGTTAAAAATCAGGAACATTTCGGCAGTCCAGCGTCCAATTCCCCGAATGGCAGTCAATTCCTTGATCACACTTTCATCGTCCATGCCCTTCCACTGACGGGCATGCAAACGACCCGAATCGAAGTGCTCGGCTAAATCACGGATGTATTCCACCTTCCGGCCAGACAATCCTGCTGCGCGCAATTCTTCAACGCTTAATGCCAGGATATTTTTGGGGTTCACTTTCTTTTTAGCAGTAAGAAGCACTTTGTTCCAAACCGATTGTGCGGCAGCTACAGAAATTTGTTGGCCAACAATCGCTCTGGATAATGTAATAAAAGCGTCACCCCGGGTGACTAAAAAACCGGAGCCGTATTTAGGAATAATTTTTTTAAGGATACGGTCATGCTTCATGAGTTCAGTACAGGCCTGAGCCCAATATTCTGGAGCAATCTCTTGCACAATCACATCCCCAGTCTTTTCTTTAATCGGGGCCACTATGCTCTACGCCACTCAGTAATGCCACCTGGTTTATCTTCCAGCACAACGCCTTGCGCTAGCAAGTCTTTGCGAATCGCATCGGCCTTCGCAAAATCTTTTGCTTGTTTAGCGGCTACGCGCGCTGCAATTTGCGCTTCAATCGCTGGTGCATCTAAACCTTGCTCGCCATCTCTTGACCCTGCTTGCAAGAATGTCGTGGGGTCGCGTTGCAAGAAATTGATCATCCCCGCAAGGGATCTTAAGGTGTTCGCGAGGAGCAATTTCTCATCACCTTGAGCGCGATTGAGTTCGCTAGCCAAATCAAACAGCGCGGCAATCGCTTCTGGGGTATTAAAGTCATCATTCATCGCTGCTGTAAAACGCTCAGCCCATGGGGATGCACGATCTAGGGGAATAGGACTCATCACTGGCGCTTGGGCAAGGGCGGTATATAAACGCACCAAGCCCGAACGCGCTTCTTCTAGCTGAGCATCGCTGTAATTAATGGGACTGCGGTAATGGGCTTTGAGCATAAAAAAGCGCACCACTTCAGGATCAAAACTGTTTAGTACATCTCGAATTAAAAAGAAATTACCCAATGACTTGGACATCTTCTCTTCATTCACCCGAATGTGGCCGTTATGCATCCAGTAATTGACAAAGGGGGCATCTTCTACTTTGCGGTCTTGACCATACAAAGCGCCTTCGCTTTGAGCGATCTCATTTTCATGATGGGGAAACTGTAAGTCCGCACCGCCGCCGTGAATATCAAAATGCTCGCCAAGCAAGTCGCAAGACATGGCCGAGCACTCAATATGCCAACCAGGGCGACCCTCACCCCAAGGGGAATTCCAACGCGTGTCTGTAGGCTCATCCGGTTTGGCGCTCTTCCAGAGTGCAAAGTCCAGAGGATCACGCTTACCGCCACCGATAGCGACACGCTCTCCCGCATTTAATTCATCCAGACTTTTGCCTGAGAGCTGTCCATATTGCGGAAATAAACGAACGGCAAAGTTCACATCACCATCATCGCCTTGATAAGCCAATTCATACTTAATCAAGCGGCCTATCATGCCTTGCATCTGCAAAATGTAGTCGGTAGCGCGCGGCTCTTGATCAGGATGCATCAAGCCCAATTCATCAGAATCAGCATGCATCGCCTTAATAAAACGATTGGTCAGCGCTGCAATCGGCTCGCCATTCTCAACGGCGCGCTTAATGATTTTGTCGTCAATATCGGTGATATTGCGCACATAAATCACCTCATAGCCACTCGCCCTTAACCAACGCACTACCATATCGAAAACGATCATGACGCGAGCATGGCCAATATGACAAAAGTCATAAACCGTCATGCCACAGACGTACATCTTCACCTTGCCCGGCACGATGGGCTTAAATTCCTGTTTAGAACGGCTTAGAGTGTTATAGATTTGCAGCATAGGGCTATAAAAGGTGGGGCAAGTTGCGCCAATTTGTTAGACTGAGCGCTGAGTATATCGAATGAGTTAGTTTTACACCCTTCCCCCTATGTCAGCTACCCCCTTAGCATTGCGTCCAATCCGTATTAGGATCTTAGGCGCTATATTAGTTGCGCTTAGTCTAGCGGGCTGTAGCACGCCTGGTCAACAGCAAGCAAGCGCTGAAATAAAAGCCTTAAATACACAGCAAAGCCAAACACCAGCCGCTGCAACCCAGCCCTATTTGGGTGCCTATGGCCCCAACGACCCGCCTAGGCTCTCTACCAATACGGGTTACGACCCTTTAAACCCTCAGATCTCTGAAGAAGTAGGTCTACCCTACCTCTCATTCTTGATTATTGAGCCAGACCCCGTCACCAAGAACGCAGTGCCCTCTGATGTTGAAAAACTACTTAAAGCACGAAAATATTCTGAGGCGATCGATCTGGTCAATAGCCACATTAAAAAATTGCCACGCAATGTGCAGTTGCGGTTTTTAAAAGCGCGCCTCGAAATTGAGCAGCACCAGTTTGATCAAGCCAGAAAAACGTTGCTAGAAATCACGCAGCAATTTCCAGAGTTACCTGAACCCTATAACAATCTTGCCGCCTTGGCTGCAAACGAAAATCAGTGGACTGAGGCTCGCGATTATTTAGAACTCGCCCTCAAACTGCGTCCCAGCTACGCCATTGCCTCAGCTAATCTGGGCGAGGTCTACATTCGTCTAGGTGCAAAGGCCTATGAGAATGCAGCAGAAGCGCAGCCCAATCAGCGCCTGTTCAGCAACCGTGCCAAAGCATTGCTGGAGATTTTAAAGCCCAGACCGAAAACGCCTCAAGCAGCCCCTATCATCAAATCTATTCCACCCACTAACTGATCAGAAAGTAGACCAAACAATGGCGAAAGTACTTCTTAAAACCAATAAGGGTGATATCACCCTCACCCTTGACGCTGCCAAGGCACCTAAAACCGTTGCCAACTTTTTAGAGTATGTCAAAAAAGGGCACTATGACAGAACCATCTTTCATCGCGTTATCGATAACTTTATGGTTCAAGGTGGTGGCATGACGGCTGGCTTAAAAGAAAAGTCTTTTGGCGCCCAAATTGAAAATGAGGCTGACAATGGCTTAAAGAATGCGCGCGGTACTGTAGCCATGGCACGCACCAGCGATCCCCACTCTGCGACTGCTCAGTTTTTTATTAACGTCGGTGATAACGATTTTTTAAATCACAGCGCTAAAAGTGCACAAGGCTGGGGCTATGCTGTATTTGGCAAAGTCACGGACGGCATGGATGTGGTTGATACGATCCGTAAGGTTAAGACCGGGACTACTGGCTTTCATCAAGATGTACCTGCTGAAGATGTCGTGATTGAAAAGGCTAGCGTTCTCGAGGAATGATGTTGCAGTACGCGAGCGCCCTGCTCATTTCTGACTTGCACCTTACGCCGTCAATGCCCTTGACGGCGCAACGCTTCTTCGATTTTTGTGAAAAAGAAGGCCCTGGGGTCGAAGCCGTTTTTATCCTAGGTGATTTATTTGAGTATTGGATCGGCGATGATGCTGCCTTGGAGTCGCCTTTCCAGCAAGAAGTGAAAAGGGCTATTGCCAATCTCTCCACTAAAACGAAAACGTTTTACATGCACGGCAATCGCGACTTTCTGATTGGCGCTGATTATCTAAAGAAAACTGGCATGACCTTATTGCCAGATCCTACACAGATTGATATCGCTGGCAATGCGTACATTCTTTGCCATGGTGATTCACTGTGCACTGCTGATATTGGCTATCAAATATTCCGTAACTGGGTGCGCAAACCTTGGCTCCAAAAAATATTTTTGAGAATGCCTTTGCATTGGCGTAAATCAATTGCCAAAAATCTGCGCAGCAATAGCTCTGCGCAATATCAAAGTTATGCAGGTAATGCCCCGGAGGACAGAGCTAGAAAAACCAATGTCACCTTAGAAGCTTGCGCCGCATTACTCAGAGATTTTCCTGGTAACAACTTAATTCATGGCCATACCCATCTACCAGCCCATCATCATGAGCAATTACATGAACAAACTTGGCAACGCTGGGTGTTATCGGATTGGGATTTAGATCATCCTGAAAGCAGCCTGCCTAAAGCGAGCGCTCTCAGAATTGATTTATGTGGCGTACATTACATCGACCTCGTAAAGGCGCACTAAGCTTTGCAACTTTGGCCTTTGTTTTGGCCTACTGGTTTAGCAGGTCGAGTACTTTGATAGACACTGCACCATCTGGGCAAAAATACGTGGATTAGCAGACATCACTTCGCCACTTTGCAAGAAGCCTTCTTCGCCACGATAGTTACCAATCAGGCCACCAGCTTCAGTAATCAATAATGCCCCAGCTGCCATATCCCATGGCTTGAGATCGCTCTCAAAGAAACCATCGTAACGACCCGCAGCCACATACGCGAGGTCTAAAGACGCAGCCCCTGGGCGACGCAGTCCAGAGCACTGACGTGACATATCAGCAAATATTTTTAAATACTTTTCAAGATCTTGATCTTCGCGATATGGAAAACCTGTTCCAAGTAAACATCCTGCCAAACGATCTTGGGTTGCAACCCGCAAACGCCGGCGATCTAAATACGCACCAGCACCACGCGTAGCGGTAAAGAGTTCATCGCGGGTTGGATCGTAAACAACAGCTTGTTGAGTAACACCATTGACTGCTAATGCAATCGAAACCGCATATTGAGGAAAACCATGGATGAAATTGGTTGTGCCATCTAATGGATCAATGATCCAAACATACTCAGCATCGGCATTATGCGCACCGGTTTCTTCAGCTAGAAAGCCGTGGGTTGGATACGCCTCACTGAGCGTTTCAATGATGGCTGCTTCTGCTTGTTTGTCCACCTCAGTCACAAAATCATTGTGCTGCTTGCGATCAACCTGTAAGCGCTCTAAATTGAGAGAGGCTCGGTTAATAACGGTTCCTGCACGACGAGCGGCCTTGACGGCCACATTTAACATGGGATGCATAGTATTGATGGACAAATTAAATAAGAACAAGCTCGCGATATTGAAAACTACGGGACAATAACGAGCTAACAGCTTGATTCTAAACGATAGCCTCCTTGCCAACCAAAATCACCCCCACCCCCACCCCTGTAATGAATCCCGCAAAAGCCGACTTAATACGATGGGCGCTAGTTGAAACAAGCCATCCGGGCAATGTAGGCTCTGCTGCGCGAGCGCTTAAAACAATGGGCTTTAGCGATTTGCGTCTGATTAATCCCAGAATCAAGGGTATTGCACAAGAACCCGAGGCCATTGCTTTAGCCAGTGGCGCGAGCGATGTATTGGCGTCTAGCCAAGAATCACACTCCCTAGAATCAGCCTTGCAAGACTGTTCATTGGTGTTAGGGCTGACCAGTCGAGACCGTGAGTTCGGACCCCCTCCCATCGATTGGGCGTCTGCCCGCGCCCTGATTCAAGAGACGCTAGCAAATCATCAGCGGGTTGCCATGGTCTTTGGCACCGAAAGAACTGGCCTAGAAAACGAGCATCTAGCCTTGTGCACCCATCGGGTATGGCTCGATGCGAATCCCACTTATCCCTCGCTAAACCTAGCCCAAGCCCTGATGGTGTGCGCTTTCACCCTGAGAGAGGCTCTGAGTAAGCCCTCTGGCGAAGGTTATGGCAGCCCGACCATGCCAGACTATGCAGACCCAAGTGCTGTTGCCGCCATGCTAGAGCACTGGCGAGAGGGTTTAGAGGCAATTGGCTACCTTGACCCTTCCCAGCCCAAAAAACTCATGGCCCGCCTACAGGCCCTATTTTCTAGAAGTCGCCTTCAGAAAGAGGAAATTGATCTTCTTCGGGGCATCGCAAAACAAATGCTCCTGAGAAAATAAGCGTATCCCGCTAAAATCAAGCTATGTTTAATACGCTTTTTGACCAAGTCGATTCCATCATTGCCCGTGACCCTGCCGCAAGAAACCGTCTTGAGGTCATCACCTGCTATCCCGGCTTGCATGCTATTTGGCTACACCGCATCTCGCATTTCTTATGGACCATTGGACTGAAGTGGATTGCACGTCTGTTATCCGTATTTGCTAGATTCTTGACTGGGATTGAAATTCATCCGGGAGCTCAGATCGGCCGGCGCGTATTTTTAGATCACGGCCTTGGTATTGTGATCGGCGAAACCACACAGATTGGTGATGACTGCACGATCTATCAAGGCGTCACATTAGGCGGTACATCGCTTTATAAAGGGGTGAAGCGTCACCCGACTCTTGGCAAAGATGTCGTGATCAGCGCAGGTGCAAAAGTACTGGGCGGCTTTACCGTTGGCGATGGTGCACGGGTTGGCTCTAATGCTGTGGTGCTCAAAGAAATTCCACCTGGCGCTACGGCTGTTGGTATTCCAGCACGAGTACTGCATCCGGATTTACCCAAAAGCTCTGACAGCAAAACCAAAGAATATTTTTCCGCTTATGGCATTACCCCGAATGTGGATGATCCTGTCTCGATGGCCCTAAAAGGATTGATCGACGCTAGCCTTGAGCAAGAAGCCAAGATCATCGCTCTTGAGCAAGCTTTAGCAAGATTAGGAAATCCCTCTGGTGCTAGTAATCCAGCCGAAGAGAGTGCTACCAAGCGTGACCTTGGCACCCTTAAAGAATGGCTTAAGGAATAAGTCTTACTTAATGCAGGGTGCGAGGATTCGGGTTATTTAAGGTGCTGTTATCTAGCAAACCATCTAGATCTTCCTCATCATCCTCATCTTGCTCATTGGGCATGCCAAAGATAAAACTCTCTGCACCTTTGGGATGACCATTTTCAATTTCAGCATGGGTTGCTTCACGAATATCTTCAACCTGGACCCAAAAACGCAAGGCCATTCCCGCTAGAGGATGGTTGCCATCCAGCACCACCTGATTGTCAGCAACATCTGTGACGGTATAAATCAAGGTATCTTCATCGCCATCATCACCATCATCGGACTCAGCTACCAAGCCTTGCTCATCAGCACCTTCTTCCGTCTGCGCCTCAGGCACACCTTCAAACTGCATACCTACCTCTAGTGGCTCTGGAAAACGCACCCGCGGCTCAATCTTGAGTAGTTCTGGATCGTAGTCACCAAATGCTTCGTTAGGCTCAAGCTGAATGGTGGTCTCGTAACCAACATTTTGACCATCGAGCATCGTCTCGATTTTTGGAAAAGTGCCGTCATAGCCACCGTGCAGGTATACCATCGGAGAATCTGGTTCTTCGATGACATTATTCTGAGCATCAGTTAACTTGTAGCGAAGGGATACGATGGTATTTTTTGCGATCTTCATGCGGAATTCATCAAACATTGATTTTTAATTAGTTTCTAGATAGCTTTTACTTTATGACTTCATTTTACTTGAGCAAGCCGTACGAGCCTCCCCAGGCTCCAAAAACCTTGCCCCTTGACAGGCCATGGGCCTTATTTGGGGGAATCAGCCCACAAAAGTTCATGAAGACCTATTGGCATAAAAAGCCTTTGCTGATTCGAGGTGCCATCCCGGCATTTAAGCTTGCTCAGCAAGCAAATGAACCCTTAGCAAGCCCGATTTCTGCAGACGGCCTTTTCAAGATCGCCGGCAATGATGCCGCTGAATCAAGACTGATTCAGGCTAAACCCTGGAGCTTTACAGAGGGTCCATTTCAGAAAAAAACATTACCCACTATCAATACCGCCCATTGGACGCTACTCCTTCAGGGGATGGAAGCGCATCACCCTGCGGCAGCCAAGATTTTGTCCTGGTTTCGGTTTATTCCAGACGCTCGTCTAGATGATTTGATGATTAGCATTGCAGGTCCCGGTGGTGGTGTTGGCCCCCACTTTGATTCTTACGATGTCTTCCTAATTCAAATGGCGGGTCGTAGACGCTGGCAAATTTCTGAACAAAAAGATTTGAGCCTTAACCCCAAGTTGCCCCTTAAAATTTTGCAAAGCTTTAAGGCTGAACAAGAGTGGGTTCTAGAACCAGGCGACATGCTCTATCTTCCACCCCATGTTGCGCATGATGGCGTTGCTCTGGATGCTGGATGTCAAACTTGGTCAGTAGGATTTCGCTCGCAAAGCTATAAAGAGCTACTCCAAGAAGGTCTATGGCGATTGGCAGAGTCCTTGGAAGATATTCCAGAGCTAGAACAGCACTTTGCAGACCCAATGCAAGAGGCTAGCGCCAGTGCAGAGCAACTTCCAGCAGAACTCATCAAGCAAATTGAAGGGAAGTTAAAAGGTTTGAAACTGCATCAAATCAGCAACTTTTTACCTGGTATTACCGCGTATTTAAGCGAACCCAAGCAGCAGGCCATTTTCGATAGCCCTACTGAACCACTTCCACCAGATGGGTTTAACAAGACTCTAGGAAGAAAAACACTCAAACCACACCCTCAGACCCGCATCTTAAGTCTAGGTACTACGGTCTTTTGCAATGGGGAGAATGTCACTAAAGGCCAAGCACAAGAGGTGTGCGTTGCTTGGAGAGGCCTGTCATCCCGCAAAGAGCTCACTGGGTCAATAAGGCTCAAAAGCACCAACAAGAGCAGTCTTTATGAAGCTTACATGGCTGGCTGGTTAATTTTTTAATCCAGAATTAAAGACGTGGCTATAATAATTGCTGGATAACACTTAGGGATTAGCCCTTAGTTTTTTCTAGCAACATTAACCGGTTATTGATGTTAATTTTTAAGAGGAAATTACAAATGAAGAAGTCACTCGTATTCGTTGCAATGTTAGCTATCGCTTTGGCCGCTTGCGGTAAAAAAGAAGAAGCAAAACCTGCTGAAGCTCCTGCTGCTGCTCCTGCTGCTCCTGCTGCTGAAGCTCCTGCTGCTGCTCCAGCTCCTGCTGCTCCTGCTGCTGACGCTAAGAAGTAATCTTCTTCTTGAAGAAAAAAAGCCGCTGAAAAGCGGCTTTTTTATTGCTGACACTTTATTGAGGTAGCTTAGCGACTCAATTGCTCCGTCAGCAAAGTGAGTAACTGTAATCCAGCAGGCGTATTTTCTGGCTTGCCATCCGCATCTTGCACATACACAGTCGATGTTTCATCACCAGTCTTCTGAACTACGACTCGATACTTCTTCGCTTTTAAGCTTGAGTCATCTTTACTACTAAATAGGTTGCTAAAGAATCCTTTGGTATCGCCCAGATCCTTGGGATTCACATAACGCACAAAGTAAACACCGTTTGAGCGATCTCGATCTTCCACCGTAAAGTTAGAGCGATCCAGTGCGAGGCCAACATCGCGCCAAGCACGATCAAAACCAGCACTCACATCAATATGGGCTTTATTAGCGCCCTCTTGCACTAATTTAGCCTTGGCCGTCTTAGCTCCCAATGGAACTGCAACCATGGCTTTAGCTTGCTCTTGCGTCATCCCCAAGCGCTCCATCAGGCGAGCCAAAAATGCCGCTTCTAACTCAGGATCGTTTGGGCGCGGAGTCCAAATGGTGGACAAACAAGCACCCGTGGTATCCGTTGTGCATTTTTCAATCGCGCCACGTTGGGTAATATAAATCTCAGTTTCATTTGGTTTACTGACTTCTAGGCGCGTTTTGTATTTATCACGCTCGCCCGTATCGTAAACAGAATCAAGCGCACCACCAACGGTTGAGCGGATCCAGTCTTGAGCAATCTTGGCACGGTTTTCAGCCCAATCGGTTTCCATGATGCCAGTCGATGGGGAGTCCACCACTAGGAGGAAACCATTCTCTTGCCAGAAATCTTTTACTTGTGGGTATAACTCAGGTGCCGGTTTTTCAACTACCAACCAACGACGCTCGCCGTCACGTGCAATGCGCATACCCGGGATACCCGTCATCACGTTGGTGCGTAATTGCGCAGACTTCTTCACTGCTGCGTTGTACTCGGACATGGTGGCAGTGCCATCTTGAACGATATAGCGACGATCTGCTTGTGAAGTAATTAAATCAGGTGGGTAGGCTAAGTTAGGGCCACGCACTGCGCCAGAACTCTTATAGTCAACGGTATCGCTAGAGGTAACCGACTTACAGGCAACCAAGCCAAAACCCACACACGCCAGAATAGCAACAGTCGACATTACTCGACGGAGAATTTGCGCAACAATCATCATAGTAAGCTGGCCTGTTTCAATGCAATTTTTAAAGGTTCACGCAATGGGGCGCTTAAGGGAGTCAATGGCAAACGAATACCTGCAGTAATTTTTCCCATTTCATGCAGGGCCCATTTGACTGGAATTGGATTTGCTTCTGTAAACATTGCTTTATGGACTGCTATCAACTGATATTGGATCTCACGCGTCCGCTGCACATCATCAGACATGGCAGCGACACACAACTCATGCATCAAACGTGGCGCAACGTTGGCAGTAACGGAGATGTTACCTTTACCGCCCATAAGCATGAGCATAGCTGCGGTCAAATCATCACCAGAAAATACTGAAAAATCACTGTGCCCTGCGCGCTGAAGATCAGCAAGTAATAAAGTGCCGCGCTCTAAACTACCGGTTGCATCTTTAATGGCAATAATGCCGGGCACTCCAGCCAAGCGCACTACCGTATCACCAGCTAAATCAGCAACTGTGCGTCCAGGAACGTTATACAAAATCACCGGCAGATCAACAGACTCAGCAATCTTCTTAAAGTGCAAATACATGCCCTCTTGAGTAGGCTTGTTGTAGTAAGGCACGACTTGCAAGCTGGCATCAGCACCAACTTTTTTAGCAAACTCGGTTAACTCAATAGCTTCAATCGTAGAATTACCGCCAGTGCCTGCGATGACCGGAATGCGCCCATCAATATGCTCAACAGTTGCACGAATCAGTTCGCAATGCTCCCCTACGGAAACAGTTGGAGACTCACCACTAGTGCCAACGATGACGATACCATCGGTGCCTTCCGCTACATGCCAATCCAATAAAGACCGTAAGCTAGCGAAGTCCAAACTACCATCTTCAAACATCGGCGTAACGATAGCTGGCATGCTGCCAGCAATAGGCTTTTGACTACCTTTGGAATGGGTTGTATTTGTCACCGAATGTGTACCGATTTTCTAGCCATGTTAACCAGTAAATTGTAACGGAATGCGCCCTTTTAACCCGCTTTTTACGGCACAAATCCGTTGAATCATGGCTGGTTTGGGGTGATCTACGTAAATATCCTCGTAAGCGAGTACCTTCAGGCCATGAGCTTGGGCTAAAGCGAGCAATTCCCCTGGATTTAAGAGGAAATGCGGATTGGAAGGTTTGCCAAATTCTGCATTCCCCAGGGCAAAGGTTTCATAGATCAAAACACCACCATCAACCAACATTTCAGGCAACAGATCAAGATAAGGACGATAGAGGTAATTATTCACCACAATGCCTGCAAATTGACGATTCTGAAGAGGCCATAACTCAGCCTCTAAATCGAGTGCTTCAATCTGGATGGAATACTCCTCTAGGGGTTCTAAGGCATCAATGTCCCGATCGACTGCTAAAACGGCATAACCCAGTTTGGCCAAATACAGGGCGTGTCTGCCAGCACCGGCAGCTAGATCAAGAACCAAACCTTCTTTTGGGATGGCTAGGGCAAAGCGTTTTAGCCATGCAGAGGCATCTAGGAGCCCGGTGTGAGATCCAGTCATGACCAGTAGAAATTAATCGTAAGCGAGGCCCATTGCTTCGCGAACCTCTCTCATGGTTTCTTGCGCAACTTTACGTGCCTTATCGCATCCATCAGCAATGATGGAGCGCAACAAGCTTGGATCATCCAAATACTTTTGAGCGCGCTCAAGCATCGGCTGTTGCTCCAAAAGAATGGCATCGATCACAGGTTGCTTACACTCTAAGCAACCAATACCAGCTGATTTACAGCCCTTCTCAACCCATTGCTTGGTTTCTGCATTTGAATACACGGCATGTAATTGCCATACTGGGCAACGGGCAGGGTCACCCGCATCAGTACGTCGAACTCGCGCAGGATCGGTAGGCATAGTCCGTATGGATTTAATCACCTCTTCAGGCTGCTGGCGAATGCTAATGGTATTGCCATAAGACTTCGACATCTTCTGACCATCAAGGCCCGGCATACGTGAGGCCGAAGTCAATAAAGCCTGTGGCTCAGGCAGAATGATTTTCCGAGAGCCTTCTAAAAAGCCGAACAATCTTTCGCGATCGGCCATCGACAAGCTTTGGGCTTCTTGCAATAAGGCCTTGGCTTGCTCAAGCGCTTCCTCATCACCGCGCTCCTGAAAGGCAACTCGCAACTCTGCATACATCTTGGCACGCTTACTGCCTAATTTCTTGACTGCTTCTAGTGCCTTTTCTTCAAAGCCAGGTTCACGGCCATAAAGATAATTAAAGCGACGTGCAACTTCCCGAGTCATCTCCACATGCGGCACCTGATCTTCACCTACGGGCACATGTTGTGCTCGGTAGATCAAGATATCAGCTGCTTGCAGCAATGGATAACCCAAGAAACCATAGGTCTGTAAATCTTTTTCTTTTAATTTCTCAATCTGGTCTTTATAGGTGGGCACGCGCTCGAGCCAGCCTAGCGGAGTTCCCATCGAAAGTAGGAGAAAGAGTTCGGCGTGCTCTGGTACCTTGCTCTGAATAAATAAGGTAGCTTGGTTTGGATCAACGCCAGCAGCCAACCAATCAATCACCATATGCCAAACGGATTGTTCAATCACATCAGGGGTTTCATAGTGAGTGGTCAGTGCATGCCAATCGGCAACAAAGAAGAAGCATGGATACTCAGACTGCAGGCGTACCCAGTTCTTTAAAACACCGTGGTAATGACCTAGGTGTAAATTACCTGTAGGTCGCATGCCAGAGAGAACGCGTTCAGCAAACATCTTTTTCTTTATTCTTATGAGTAATGCGTTAAAAAATCTATTAATGAAAGGCTGACCAAACCGGCGTCAGATGATCCGGCAAATGTGGCAAACGCCCTAAATCAGTATGACTTTCATTCGGGTCATGAAAATCAGATCCACGTGAAGCTAAGAAGCCATACTGCTGGGCAATTTTGCCGTAGGTTTGATATTGATTTGGACTATGGCTACCTGTAATCACTTCTATTGCTAATCCACCAATATCTTTAAAGTGTTTGTATAGCTCATCCATTTGCATGGCATTAAGCTTATATCTACCAGGGTGAGCGATCACCGCAACACCACCAGCCGCCTTAATCCAAGAGACTGCATCGTCTAGAGTAGCCCACAAGTGCGGTACAAAGCCTGGCTTATCTTCCACCAAGTAATTTTTGAAGACATGCTCTGTATCAGGACAAACGCCCTGCTCTACCAAAAACCGTGCAAAGTGCGTTCTTGAAATGAGGTCGTGATTACCCGCAAAATGCAGAGCACCTTCATAGGCCCCAGAGATGCCAACTTTAAGGAGTTGCTCCGCCATCAATTTGGCGCGATTACCGCGACCTTCTCGCGTATGACGCAATCCTTCTAAAATGCCAGCATGGGCAGCGTCAATACCAAGCCCAACGATGTGAATGGTTTGACCCATCCAAGTTACTGAAATCTCTACACCAGCTAAATAATCAAGACCTAAAGCGCTGGCAGCAGCACGAGCACGCTCTTGTCCGTCAAGTTCATCATGATCTGTTAGAGCCCATAAATGGACGCCATTAGCGTGCGCACGTTCAGCAAGCTCTTCAGGCGTTAAAGTTCCGTCAGAAACCACTGAATGGCTATGTAAATCGGCATTGAGTGTGAAAACGCTGGTCATAGCCCTATTTTAAGTCAAGCTGGTGTCAATGACACGGCGAGGTGCGTCTAAGTAGTCCCGAGACTGCATTTCGATCAAGCGGGAGACCGTTCTCGAAAATTCACCAGTAATCTGCCCCTCTGTATATAAATCGGGGGCCGCAAGCTCTGCGGAAATAATGAGCTTAATTTTATGGTCATATAAGACGTCAATGAGCCAAATAAAGCGCCGAGCTTCGTTGGTCATTCGGGGTGGCATATAAGGCACCCCCGACAAAATTACCGTATGAAATTGATTAGCAATCTCCAGATAGTCATTTTGAGAACGGGGGCCACAGCACAAAGTCTTAAAATCAAACCACACTACCCCATCGTTCATATGAAGTGGTCTTAACTGCCTAGATTCGATATACAAAATCGGGCAAGTATTTTCTTGCTGGTTACCAATGAGCGTCTGATACATCTCCATAAGAGCGGCATTTGTTTGCTCATTCAGGGGCGTCAAGTAAGCCTCAACCTGAGCCATCTGTACACGCCGATAGTCACTGCCGGCATCAACATTCATCACATCTAACTGCGCCTCCAACAACTTAATCGCCGGAATCAGCCGATCCCGATGCAGTCCATTGGGATAAAGTTGATCAGGACGATAGTTTGAAGTCATCACAAATTGGACGCGATCCTCAAACAAAGCGGTTAGAAGGCGATACAAAATCATGGCATCTGCGATGTCATTGATATGGAACTCATCAAAACAAATCAGGCGGTAACGCTTAGCAATTCTTCTGGACAACTCATCCAAAGGGTCTGCAAGACCAGAGAGCTCATGTAATTCACGGTGAACCTCACGCATGAACTCATGAAAATGAATGCGGATTTTCTTCTCTAAAGGCGATGCAGCATAAAAACAATCCATCAGAAAGGATTTGCCGCGACCCACACCACCCCACAAATAAATCCCACGCGGTAATTTAGGTTTAAATAATTTCTTTTTTAGGCCGCTGCTGCGAATTTCTTTATAAGCAATCCACTCGTCTTCACAGCGTTGCAAGCGCTCAATGGCGCGAAGCTGCGCGGGATCGCTCTGATACCCGCGCGCTTTTAACTCTTGATGGTAATACTCTAATGCTTTCAATTACATATTTAATGCACGTTGGTCCGTTGCCAATGCAGCTTCGCGCATCACTTCTGACAAGCTTGGATGTGGATGACAGATACGAGCAATATCTTCCGCTGCCGCTTTGAATTCCATGGCGACAGCTGCTTCAGCAATTAAGTCCGAAGCATTTGGTCCAATGATATGAACACCCAGGATTTCATCGGTCTTGGCATCAGCCAATACTTTAACGAAACCATCGGCACGACCCATGCCCAGTGCGCGGCCATTGGCAGCAAATGGGAACTGGCCAGCTTTAAAAGCAATACCAGCTTCTTTGAGTTGTTGCTCTGTCTTACCAACCCAAGCGATTTCTGGATCGGTATAAATAACCCAAGGAATACAGTTGTAATCAATATGGGGTTTTTGGCCAGCAATAATTTCTGCTACCAACACGCCTTCGTCTTCTGCTTTATGGGCAAGCATTGGTCCGCGTACTACGTCACCAACGGCGTATACACCTGGAGCCGCTGTTTGGCAGGTATGGTCGTCAATCGGAATAAAGCCACGCTCATCCACCTTCAGGCCAATTTTATCTAAGTCCAACTTGTCAGTGTTTGGTACCCGGCCAATAGAAACGATTAAACGATCGCATTCCAACTTAGCTACTTTGCCTGCGCTATCAGTGTAGTTCACCACCACACCTTTTTTATCAACCTTGACTTCGCCGATCTTCACACCAGTATGAATGTTCAAGCCTTGCTTGCTTAATAGCTTTTGCGCTTCCTTGGCGATACCGAGATCACAGGCGCCCAAAAATGATGGCATTGCCTCCAAAATAGTCACTTCAGAGCCAACACGACGCCAAACAGAGCCCAACTCCAAACCAATTACACCAGCGCCAATCACGCCGAGTTTTTTAGGAGTGGAATCAAATTTCAGTGCGCCTTCGTTATCGCAAACCAGCACATTGTCTACGGCAACACCAGGTAAATGACGTGCCTTAGAGCCAGTAGCAATGATGACGTTCTTTGCGCTCACGGTTTCTTTATCTTTGCCATCAATCTTAATTTGATAACCTTCGGCACCCTTGCTCTCAAAAGACGCATGTCCTTTGAGCAAAGTAATCTTGTTCTTGCGAAATAGATACTGAATACCACCAGTCATCTTCGTCACGATGTCATCTTTACGAGACACCATCTTCTTAGAGTCAATGCTGACTGACCCCACCTTAATGCCGTGATCAGCAGCATGATGGCTAATTTTCTCGAATTCTTCTGAAGAGGCCAATAAAGCCTTGGAAGGAATGCAGCCGACGTTTAAACAAGTTCCACCCAAGCGTGGCTCACCCTTTGGATCGTCATAGCTCTGTGATTCAGCACAGGCAACCTTAAAGCCAAGTTGCGCTGCGCGAATTGCGGCAATGTAGCCACCAGGGCCACCGCCAATGACTACTACGTCAAATGATTGACTCATGATGTCCCTTCTTACAAATCAAGGAGGAGACGTGAAGGATCTTCTAAAGCTTCCTTCATGGCAACCAAACCAAGTACTGCCTCACGACCGTCAATGATTCGATGATCGTATGACAAAGCGAGATAGTTAATGGGGCGAATCACCACTTGACCATTCTCAACTACTGCACGCTCTTTAGTTGCATGAATACCTAAAATTGCAGATTGCGGTGGGTTGATGATTGGGGTTGAGAGCATGGAACCAAATACACCGCCGTTAGAGATGGAGAATGTGCCACCAGTCAACTCTTCAATCGATAACTTACCGTCGCGTGCCTTGGAACCATATTCAGCAATCTTCTTTTCGATATCGGCCAAGTTCATTTGATCAACGTCACGCAAAATTGGAACAACCAAGCCACGCGGTGAACTGACTGCGATACCAATATCAAAGTAGCCGTGATAAACGATGTCGTTACCGTCAACAGACGCGTTCAACAATGGGAATTTCTTCAAAGCATGTGTTGCTGCTTTAACAAAGAAAGACATAAAGCCCAATTTAACGCCATGGACTTTTTCAAACTGGTCTTTGTACTTGTTGCGCATTGCAATCACTGGAGCCATATTGACTTCATTGAAGGTTGTCAAGATCGCATTGCTTGCTTGTGACTCAAGCAAGCGCTCAGCAATACGAGCACGCAAACGGCTCATTGGCACGCGCTCTTCTGGACGATTGCCAGTAGGAATAGGCGAGCTTGGCAATGGAACAGACTTTGTACCACCAGCAACCGCACCAATCACATCACCTTTAGTGATGCGACCATCGCGACCAGAACCGGCAACTTGAGTAGCGCTAACATTATTTTCTGCCATTAATTTAGCAGCAGAAGGAGCTGCGGCAGGTGCAGCAGATTTAGCAGCTGGAGTCGGAGCTACTGCAGCCACTGGAGCAGCTGCAGGAGCTGCGGCAGCTGGGGCTGCTGTTGCAACAGCAGTACTATCGATCTTCGCGATCAATTGCTCGGCAATTACAGTGCCGCCATCAGCAATGAGGATCTCGGTCAATACACCAGCGGAAGGCGCAGGTACTTCTAATACCACTTTGTCTGTTTCAATTTCAATCAAGATCTCATCTTGACCGACGGCATCGCCGACTTTCTTTTTCCATTGCAACAAAGTTGCTTCTGCTACTGACTCGGAGAGTTGGGGAACTTTAACTTCAAATATAGCCATGATTGATCCTATCTAATATGTTTAGTGTGGGTTATGTCGACGATTATTTCGTGATCACATAACCCTTTAATTTGGCAAAGGCCGCGTTAAGAAGAGACTTCAGCTGTTCTTGATGGAGATGAGCATAGCCACAAGCTGGCGATGCTGATGCTGGGCGACCTGAATACGCCAACTTCATACCATCAGACATGTTCTCAAATAAATTATGCTGAACAAAGAACCAAGCACCTTGGTTTTGCGGCTCGTCCTGACACCACACTACCTCTTCCAGTTTTGGATATTTTTTCAACTCTGCGGCAATTGCTTTGTGCGGGAATGGATATAGCTGCTCCAATCGAATGATGGCAATATCGCCCAACTTCTTCTCTGCACGAGCCTTCACCAAGTCAAAATAGATCTTGCCCGAACAAACCACCAAACGAGTGACTTGCTTCGCATCGATAGCATCATCGCGCTCAGAGATCACCGTTTGGAAGCCACCTTTAGTGAATTCACTTAAAGGTGATGCGGCTTCTTTATTACGTAACAACGATTTTGGCGTCATCAAGATCAAAGGCTTGCGGAACTGACGAATCATCTGGCGACGCAAGACGTGGAAAATCTGCGATGCAGTAGTGGGTTGAACCACTTGCATATTGGTATCGGCGCATAACTGCATAAAGCGCTCTAGACGTGCTGAAGAATGCTCTGGACCCTGACCTTCATAACCATGAGGCAACATCATCACCAGCCCGTTAGCACGACCCCACTTCACTTCACCAGATGCAATGAACTGGTCGATCACGACTTGAGCACCATTGGCAAAGTCACCAAACTGCGCTTCCCAGATTGTTAAGGTATTAGGCTCCGATGCAGCATAACCATATTCAAAACCGAGCACTGCTTCTTCAGAAAGGATGGAGTCGATCACTAGAAATGGTGCTTGATCTTTGGCGACATGGCGCAAGGGCATATAAGTGCCCGTATCCCATTTTTCACGATTCTGGTTATGCAGCACAGCGTGACGGTGTGTAAATGTGCCGCGACCGCTATCCTCACCAGACAAGCGCACTGGGTATCCACTGGCTACCAAGGATGCGAAAGCCATGTGCTCACCCATACCCCAATCGATATTCGTCTCACCGCGACCCATTGCTGCGCGATCCTTGAGAACTTTCTCAACCAATGGATGCACTTTGAAATCTGTAGGAAGAGTTGAAATCTTCTCCGCTAAGCGCTTCCATTCGGTAAGAGGAATCGCAGTATCAGCTTCATCCGTCCATTTCTTATTCAAGAAAGGAGACCAATCTACCGCAAACTTGCCTTTGAAATTGCTCAATACTGGATCAGAGGTTTGCTTGCCCTCTTCCATCGCAGCGCGGTACTCCTTGACCATTAAGTCACCAGTACCAGCAGGCAATGCACCTTGAGCTTCTAACTTGTCGGCGTAAACCTTACGTGTGCCTGGGTGCGCAGAAATTATTTTGTACATCAAAGGCTGAGTCATGGCCGGCGAATCTTGTTCGTTATGTCCTAACTTACGGAAACAAACGATATCGATCGCCACATCTTTATGAAACTGAGTGCGGAACTCAAGAGCCAATTTGGTTGCTAAGACAACCGCTTCCGGATCATCGCCATTGACGTGCAACACAGGAGCATCGATCACTTTCATGATGTCCGTGCAATACAGGCTTGAACGCAAGTCGCGTGGATCTGATGTTGTGAAACCAATTTGGTTATTAATCACGATGTGAACAGTGCCACCAGTGGAATAACCACGAACCTCAGCCATCGCTAAAGTCTCTTGCATAACGCCCTGGCCTGCGATTGCCGCATCACCATGAACTAGCACTGGTAATACCTGCTCGCCCAACATATCCCCACGACGCTCCATACGAGCACGGGCTGAACCCTCTACTACTGGGTTAACGATTTCTAAATGGGAAGGATTAAATGCCAATGACAAATGCACTGGGCCGCCTGGAGTGGAAATATCGCTGGAAAAACCTTGGTGATATTTAACGTCACCCGCAGGCAATGTTTCTGGGCCCTTGTGTTCGAACTCTGCAAATAAATCGGTGGGCATTTTGCCTAAAGTGTTTACGAGCACATTAAGACGGCCACGATGGGCCATACCAATCACAATCTCTTGTACGCCCTTTTCACCGGCCTCACGAACTAGCTCGTCCATACAAGCGATGAAACTTTCACCGCCCTCGAGCGAGAAGCGCTTTTGACCAACATACTTAGCCTGGAGATAACGCTCTAAACCTTCGGCAGCCGTAACGCGATCTAAAATCTGACGTTTCTCATCCACATTAAAGCTAGGTGTTGAGCGAATAGACTCTAATTTTTCTTGCCACCATTTTTTAATCTTCTGGTCAGCAATAAACATGTACTCGGGGCCAATCGTACCGCAATATGTTTCGCGTAAAGCCTGCAATAGATCGCGCAATGTCATTTCGGTTTTGCCGAAGAATGTATTGCTGGTGTTAAAGACAATATCCATATCACCATCAGTGAAACCATAGAAGGCTGGATTTAATTCTGGGATGTCCGGACGCTCAGTGCGCTTTAACGGATCAATGTTTGCCCAGCGGTTACCAACGTTGCGATACGCGGCAATTAACTGCTGAACAGCAACGCGCTTGCGCCCCATCTCTGAATCAGCCGAATCAGAAACCGTTCTGATGGGGCCTTGCTTAGCGCGCTCAGCAAATGAAGCAACAATGGGTCCATGGGCAATATCAACTCGAGCTGAGCCGTCCACCGCTGGAACCTGTTTCACGTTATCAAAATAATCTCGCCAGTGATCAGCAACAGATGCTGGATCGTGCAAGTAGGATTCGTAAAGTTCTTCTACGTAGGGGGCGTTTCCGCCGAAGAGATACGAACTATCCCTTTGGTCCTGCATCATGATGCTCACCTTTCATCGGGTTTCCCGAATAAAAACTGTGGTTAAAACCACTCGCAATCAGGCTTCACCCTCTTGCGAATTGATCTGTGCAAATGCTCTTTACTACCCCGCTAATTTAACACGGTTACCCATTGATTTATAAAGGGCTTTCCCTGATTTTCAGGACCACACGGGTATTTACCGATTAAAGCTCAATGAATAAGAACTTTCCTGCTGAGCTTTCAGACCTTCTAGGCAGATTGATATCTGATTGATTTTTATTCACTATATCTTTAAATCGATTAATGGCATTAACGCAATATGAAAGCAATTACCCCTGAAAATACAATATCTGAACACACGGCAAAGCGCCAAAGTCTAGTTGTTTGGCTGCCATTGATGAAAAGAGAACAAGAGTCATTAGAAAATCGCCTGATGGAGTTAAATCTGCTCATTATTGCTTTTATCCAGCCACCGATCCAGTGCAAGATCGCTCAGTAATCTGCAAAAACTGCCAAAAACTTCTCAAGCCCATTTTTATAGAGGCGCTCAATAGAAAGTGCACCTAGTATTGAAGGCCGATTTGTGAAATAAAAAAGCTGCACCAATTATGGTGCAGCTTTTTTATTAAAACAGAATTAAATCAATATCTTAGATCAAATAGTTACTGCGATCTCTGCCATCAATCCATTTAGGCGCTTTACCGCGGCCAGTCCAAGTTTCACCAGTTGATGGGTTGCGATATTTTGGGGCAACTTTACCGCTTCCACTTTTTGAGCCCGCTTTGCGGCTAAATAGGTCTGAGGCAGTTAAGTCATATTGCTCAATAATCGCCTTTGCCTTTGCAATGCCATCAGCCTTTTCACGCTGAACTGCTTCTTTAATCTGTTTATCTAGCAACTCACGTTGCGCTAATAGCTCTTTATATGAAGACATATATGCACTCCCAAATAATTAAATGTAATTTTTATCAATTAATCGGATTATCCGTTAATTAAGGACGGATTATATACCCTTCTAAACAATTCACAATATATTCCTTTAATCGGCGGTCAAATAACCCCTATTTCTCAAGATCTAAAGACATTAATAATGGGATAAAGGTATAAAAACTATAAATATATTAATGCTAAAAAATACTATCTTCTTAAAATAAAGGTGCCGCTAGACTTTGCGGTTACCTCACCCGCATCATTCAAAACAACGGCTTCGCAGTAATTAATGGTCTTGCCAGACTTTAGGGTTGTACCTTCCACGATAATCTTACCGACACTAGGGCGCATAAAACTAATCGTCATGTCAACAGTAATAGCGCCTGCTAGATGATTCATGCTGCTGCGTGCTGCTGCTGCCATTGCAAAATCTAGCAAAGTCATAATCAAGCCCCCATGAGCAACCTGAAAGCTATTCTCGTACTCAGGCTTTAACTGAACGCTAATGCGAGACTTGCCGCCCTTTGCGAACTCAGGGACCACACCCAAGTGATGCAGAAATGGAATATTGAGCCCAAAGTAATCTGTTGCCCCCTGCTTTGCTTGCTCTAGCTCGTTTGCTTTCATCAGTGCTCTTTCTATTTATCCGAATATTTAAAAAGTGGTGTTTCCTAAAACCTATATGCTGAGTGTATGTGGGGAGCAACCTCTCTTACTCACTGGGCCTCGCAGGCTTCAGCAGGCTCAAAGTACCCAAACGAGCAATAAAAACACTAGCAATTGAAGTTATAGCTTTATTTCCTGCGCTTCCAACTTTTGATCAATTTTCAATTTAACGACATCTCTTCTATCAAAATTGATGCCTTTTAAGTTAAGCACTCTTAAAGCTTGATGATCATAAGTACTGAAATAAAAGCGGCGATTACTCAGATCGCTAATAGTGCTCCACTGTGTTAATTCCATAAAAGCACCCTTACCTGCTGCAGAACGAACTGAGCCGCGGGGAATATCAAAGTTATGCAGTACATGCTCAGCTAGGCTCACGTTTTGCGTAGCATTTTTGGCTGGAACAATGGTTGATGAATAAGCTAAGGCACGAATAAAGCGTGAAGGTGAGGTGCTATCTCCAGGCATACCTAAAAATCCTGCTCCTGTAGAAATCGGTGCGACCGTCTGTCCATAAACTTTGATCGGTGAAGGCTCAACTGGAGAGAGCTTTATATAGTTACCCAGGTTATTGATGTGCCAATCAAACGGAGGGGAATTGGTCAGCACACCATAGGGATTATCGTTGGCTACGAGCTTTCCATTGATGGGCTCGACTACTAATACTCCACCAGCGGCATCATGCAATACATAGTGATATGGTGGAATGACTTTGAGATTAGATTCTTCCAGAGTGATGACTGTGATGTCATTTAATGCTGCTTTGACCTGCGCTACATTTTCAAAATTCATTAAGGCCCAAGTCATAAACTCCCAAGGCGCTATGGCCTTTTTAGGATCAGCGCTACTGGGGTTTGCATATCCTGCATGACCAGGGAAATATAAAATTCCGCCTGCCATACCCTTTTCATTCATCCCATCAATAATGATTGGCGCGTCATAACCATTTAATCCCACAACGCCATATTTTCCAATCCAACTAGCGCCCTTTTGATTATTAGGCCCAGTAGCTACAAACTCCATTTTTCGAGGAAGGACCACTAATTCAGAATTGAGTGGGAAGGCAAACTCCATCGTGCGCGCATAGACCCTAGTGCCATCAGCGGCGATTAGCTGAAAGCTTGTACAAGCAAAAGCGCTTTGCCCAACAAAAATAAGTCCCAATAAGGTAATTGCAATCTTGTTAAGTCGACTAAGCATGTGTTTACGCCCCAGTTTGATTGAATCTATACCGTTGTTAAGATTACTCTTATCCTACCAAAATCCCAATATCGATGATGGGGGCAGTACCGGACCCAAAAGAGTCATTGGTCAGATAGAGCGTACTTCAAAACGAATACTCTAATCCTACGGTACCCCCTTGGAAGAGAATATTTGAGCTGGTATTGACGCCTCTAGCAGTAACACTAGTCGGGCTGGTTCCCGAGTAAACATGGGGTATCTGTCCTGGCGCCAAAGCTATACGATCTAACCAGAGCAATTGATAGCCCATCTTTATGGATAGGTCGCTTGCAAGTAAATATTTCATCTGGATAACACCCTCTCCCGAATAAGCTATTTGATTGGAGGTGGCGCTAGCTGAATACATTATTTTTGTAATGCTCACATCATTGCTTTGAGTGGCTTGATTATTAAATATGCCCGCCTTTAATGAGCCGCCGAAAGATAATCGCCCAATCTCTAAGATTGTTCCCTGAGCACCAATCTGTAACCCAAGTAGATTATTTCTCGTGCTAGTAGACCAGAATGGTGGGTAGCCACCTACAACGGCGCCCGATGCGCAAGCCTGTGTAGTTTGAGATAGCGTAATGTCACCAATACCAGAGACACCGGGAGGACACCCTCCTGTCTTCCATAGGGGAACATTTTGATCGGCCGGAGAAAGAGAACCAACAAGACTGTCTTTTAGTTGAAGCCAGCGTAACCCTGCTAAAAAATTAAAGCTGTCTGATGCTTTAATTTTTGCATTGGCCTCAGCACTATAAAGACTTGTTGTGGAAGCCCATGTCATGCCTTGATATGCAAAATCTTGGGTTTGCCAGAAGCCAGGCGCTTTCATAATGTACCAATTACCAGGATTGGAGGGTCCAATCGTATTGCTTGCGTTCAAATTATTAACATTGAAATAAGACAACTCAAATCCATAGCCAGAATCACCAAGATAATCCAAAGTAAGCTTTGGCCCAACAGCGCTACCCTGTTGAAATTGATTACTGTTAAAAACTTCTGATGCTGGAATATAGGCTGTTTGAGCAAACGAAGAAGAGCCTGGGAGAGTGCTAACTAATGGCTGGTTTACGCTATTATTTGATCGACTTAGAGCAATTGCTTCTACTGAAAAATTCCAATGTGAAATAGATTTTGATGCGTCAAATGCATTCATCTCAAAAGGCTTCGAGCTAACGTCAACGCCTTGCGCTATTGGCGAACTTAGCTCAGCCGAAAGTAGCGCCTCGAAATAAGTCCACCCAAGTACCAAGCCAAGCACTTCGATTACAAGCCTCAGTCGATAACGTTTGATTGCCATCCCTAGATTTTAGTAAATATATTGGTGTAAACCTAGAAATCTTGCGACTGCTATTGGCAGTTAGCGACCGCTCGTTCAAGCTATGCCCGCAGTCAATTGCCAACCCAAAGCGGACGGCACCATAAAGTCGAACCTACTCCAGAGACTTGGGTGGCACAAAACCAATTCCCAGTACTTCACTCCTCAGCGTAAAACAGCTAATATGAATACATGAAAAAAGTAATGCTGATCACTGGAGCAAGTCGCGGAATTGGGGCAGCTACCGCCAAACTGGCTGCAAGTCGAGGCTTTTCGGTTTGCGTTAACTACAAAAGCAATGTTGAATCAGCTCATGAGGTGGTTCGTTTCATTCAAGAGCATGGCGGCTCGGCCTGCGCTATTCAGGCTGATGTAACCATTGCACAAGATGTGAAGTTTTTATTTCAAGAAACCATTAAGGCCTTTGGTGGCTTAACCTGTCTTGTCAATAATGCTGGAATTTTAGAAACCCAAATGCGGATAGAGCAAATGGATATGGAACGCATCCATCGTATTTTTAACAACAATGTTTTCTCTACGATTCTTTGTACTCAAGAAGCCATCAAGTTAATGTCTACTCGATATGGCGGGTCTGGCGGATCAATTATTAATCTCTCCTCTATCGCCTCGCGCCTGGGATCTCCAGGTGAATATGTTGACTATGCGGCCAGTAAGGGGGCTATTGATACTCTCACTATTGGCCTGGGCAAGGAGCTATCAGTCGATGGAATACGCGTTAATGCTGTTCGGCCTGGAGCCATCTATACCGAGATCCATGCTAGCGGTGGTGAGCCAAATCGAGTAGACCGAGTGAGTACTTTCGTACCTCTAAAGAGAGGTGGAACGGCTCAAGAGGTTGCCAAAGCAATCCTTTGGCTTGCTAGCGATGAATCTTCATATACGACCAGTTCAGTTATAGAGGTAACTGGCGGAAATTAAATACCATTTTCCGCAAATAAATGATTAGCAAAAGGAATGTTAGCTCAGCCTTCGCATCGCGCTTTGCATGCGCTCGTTAATCTCTGAATCCGCTTTCATATTCTCGATCACAAACTCAATATGACTAGTTGCTGCTAGTGATGCTGCTTCTGGGTCATGATTGCGAATGGCCTGCCAGATAGCGTGATGCTGTTTTTCTAACACCTGCCATTGACTCGGTCTTGCATGTAAAAAATCGAGGTTCTTAGTAACGTGCCCATTAATCAGTCGCAATAAAGATGCAGATAGATGACCTATCAGCACATTATGAGATGCCTCCGCAATCACCTGATGAAAAGCCACATCAGTATTAATACATTCTTTTAAGTCATCCTTTGCGTAGGCTTCTTCTAATTTTCGATAAGCCAGATCCAATCTCACCAAATCAATTTCTGTCGCTCTTTGCGCCGCAAGAAAAGCTGCCTGCCCCTCTAAAATATGTCGAAACTCCAATAAATCATGTTGAATGTTGGGGTGATTGAATAGCATCTCTTGCCATGAGTCTATAAAAGTAGCATCCAACTTATCAGTCACTACAGTGCGACCGCCATGCCTTGTTGTGAGCATTCCTCGCGATACCAATGTCCGAATTGCTTCTCGAATGGTGGGTCTGGATACGCCAATCTCAATGGCCAAATCTCGCTCCGATGGAAGCGCTTCCCCGGGTTTTAATGAACCCTCCAAAATCTGCACTTCCAAAATCTTTACGACTCTGTCTGAAATTCGTACATCAGATTGAATAATTTTGCTCATTTTGGTATTACCACTTTTATAAAATTTGTTCTATGTCAAAAATATAGCAAAAATATTGAATATTTCACAGATATTTCGGGTTAATCCTAGATACATCATCAATATTTACTATATAGCATTATCACAATAGTGGTATTACCACTTTACCAGTAAATATAAAAAGAGATAAGTGTGAGCCCATTGATTCACCAGTTACGCAAGCAACTACCCGCAGATTCGGTCATCACTGATCAACTACGTTTGTTGGCCTATGGTACCGATGCGAGTTTCTACAGACTCATTCCTGAAGTCATAACCATCATCCAATCCGAAAGCGACATGCAGCAGGTCTTGACTATCGCATGTCAGCATGGAAAACCAGTGACCATTCGTGCCGCCGGTACCAGCCTCTCAGGACAAGCCATTAGTAACGGGGTGCTGGCTCTTATAGGTGAAGGCTTTGCTACTTGTGAAATTGCAAGTGATGCAAAGACGGTGAAGACTGGGCCAGGAATGGTCGGCGGACGCGTCAATCAATTGTTAAAGCCCTATGGCAAAAAAATTGGGCCCGACCCTGCCTCAATCAACAGTTGCAAGATCGGTGGGATAGCCGCAAATAATGCAAGCGGCATGTGCTGCGGTATTAGTCAAAATTCCTATCAAACTTTGGTGAGTATTCGGGTGATGCTCGCCGACGGTGGTGTATTAGATACCGGCGATAGTAAAAATATTGAGGACTTTAAAGTAACACATCCCTATCTTTTACAGCAGCTGAGTCAATTAGCAAGTCAGACTAAAGCAAACCAGAGATTGGTTGAGCGAATCCGCCATAAATATAAGATCAAAAATACCACTGGGTACAGCATCAATGCTTTGGTTGACTTCGATGATCCCATCGACATCTTGTCGCACTTAATGATTGGATCGGAAGGCACCCTAGGTTTTATATCAAATATTACCTATCGCACTGTCAATGAAGATCCATATAAAGCCAGCGCATTATTATTCTTTCCGGATATTAAAAGCGCTTGTGATGCCGTTGTTCAGTTAAAGCCTTTAGCAATTTCAGCGGTTGAATTATTAGATCGAGCATCTCTTCGGTCCGTTGAAAAGACGCCACACTTGCCGCCTATCATTACCCAATTAGATGAAGCCGCTGCCGCCCTTCTGATTGAGGTGCGCGGCGAAAATGAGGCGATGCTAGACCAACGCATTGAAACAGCTCTTCATGCAATCCAAGGCATTCCGACTTTAGAGACCTCCCATTTCTCAAAAGATGAAAAAATTTGTGAAACCTATTGGAAGGTTCGCAAGGGTACATTCCCATCGGTAGGAGCCATGCGCAAAAAGGGAACTACTGTGATCATTGAGGATGTTGCATTCCCCATTGCCTCCTTAGCTTCTGCAACACTTGATCTTCAAAAACTTTTTAAAGAGTTTGCCTACGACGAAGCTATTATTTTTGGACATGCCCTGGAAGGCAATTTGCATTTTGTCTTCACCCAAGACTTCAATAGTGAATCTGAAGTACAACGTTACCAGCAGTTTATGGATTCAGTCGCCAAACTAGTAGTTGAAAAGTACGATGGCTCATTAAAATCAGAGCACGGCACCGGACGAAATATGGCGCCATTTGTAGAGCTCGAATGGGGCTATGAGGCAGCGCAACTTATGCGCCAGATCAAAAAACTGTTTGATCCCAAGAATCTACTGAACCCCGGGGTCATTATTAATGATGATCTAGAAGCGCATATTAAAAATCTCAAGCCGATGCCCGCAGCGGATGACTTGATTGATCGCTGTATTGAGTGTGGATTTTGTGAAACGCTTTGTCCCTCTCATGGCTTTACTCTCTCAGCAAGGCAGCGGATTGTGGGCTGGCGTGAAATATCCCGTCGCAAAGCAACAGGCGAAGACCATAAAGCCCTGGAACAGCAATATCAATATATGGGATTGGATACTTGTGCTGGTTGTAGTCTATGCTCTTCAACCTGTCCAGTTGACATTAATACAGGCTCTCTAGTTCGCCATCTGAGAGCTCAGAAGCAAGGGCCTTTGGCTCACTATATTGGCGGTTTGACGGATCAGCACTTTAGTACAGTTGCAACGGCCTCTCGATTTGGCATCCGCGCCGGTCACTTATTAGAAAGCGTTGTTGGAGAGAATGCCTTAAATACAATATCAGGAGGTACATGGCGCAAAGCAATGCCGCAAGCCACCCGATTAAATGCGATCTCCAAAAGCGCTTCTGGTCGTGGCGACCCAGTGGTGTATTTCCCAACCTGCGGGGGAAGAATATTTGGGGGCAATACCAAAGATCAGAAGTCCCTACCAGAAGTGATGATCATATTATTAGAGCGAGCAGGTTATGCGCCGCTCCTTCCCAAAAATTTTGATAGGCTTTGCTGTGGCCAGGCTCTAGAAAGTCGAGGGCTCAAGCAAGAGGCTAATGCCTCGGCAGATAAATTAAAAACTGCTTTATTGCTTGCTAGTAAAAATGGGCGTTATCCCATAGTGTTAGATGCCAGCCCCTGCTCTACTCGAATGAAAAAGCACATGGGAAACATCGTCAAGGTATTAGATTTTCCAGATTTTGCCCATGATGCATTGCTACCTCGCCTAGTGATCACTAAAAAGCAAGATCCAATCGCGCTGCATTTGAACTGTAGTGCGCGGCTACAAGGCTCAGGAGACAACCTGAGTAAAGTTGCGGCGACTTGTGCCCATCAAGTGATCCAGCCTTCCCAAGTCAGTTGCTGTGGGTTTGGTGGTGATCGAGGCTTTATGACCCCTGAACTCAATATTCATGCCCTACGACATGTTCATGAGGAAGTTGTGGGATGTTGCGAGGGATATTCCACTAACCGTACCTGCGAAATAGGCCTTACATCAGAAACAGGGATTTCTTATAACTCAATCGCATATTTACTAGAGGAATGTAGCCGACCCATTGAGGGATTTTGTTAGTACTTTTTTTGTAGTTCGATTCAGAAGTTTAATTTATCAATGTAGTCAACAAGAATTGGAGGTGGCATTATGTGGCAACAAATATATAACCCTTTAGGGAGCATGTGGCTGTCCACTCTTGTGGCCTCCATCCCCGTCGCAGTGATGTTAATTGGTTTAGGATTTTTGCATCTCAAGGCTCATATTGCAGCTGGCGCTGGTTTACTGAGTGCTCTACTCATTGCCATCATTGCTTATGGCATGCCAACAGAGATGGCGGCTAAAGCAGCTATGCTTGGTGGACTAGTCGGCTTATTACCGATTGGTTGGATTGTTCTAAACATTATCTTTTTGCACCAACTAACAGAGAGAAATGGTTCTTTTAAAGTATTGCAAAATTCGATTGCCGGCATTACCGAAGATCGACGTTTACAACTGCTGTTAATTGCTTTTGCTTTTGGTGCGTTTTTTGAAGGCGCTGCCGGTTTTGGAACACCTGTTGCTGTAACAGCTGCGATTTTGATTGGCCTTGGATTTTCCCCGCTAGCCGCTTCAGGTCTATCGTTGATTGCCAACACTGCACCAGTAGCTTATGGCGCATTGGGTACACCAATCATTACCTTGGCAAAGGTGCACGGCTATGATTTGATGGCCATTTCTGCAATGGTTGGACGTCAGTTACCGCTCTTTTCTTTGATTGTTCCATTTTGGTTGATCTGGGCTTTTGCAGGACGTCGCGGGATGATGCAAATTTGGCCCGCATTATTAGTCACTGGCCTATCTTTTGCCATTCCACAGTTCTTGGTCTCTAACTACATCGGACCAGAATTGGTTGACGTAATCGCAGCCATGTCTTCAATGATTTGTTTAGTGCTTTTTCTGAAGGTTTGGAAACCAAAAGAAATTTGGACGTCCACTTCCCTTAAAAATCATGCTGAAGATGAAGCAAGAGATGTCATCATTCAAGAAAAGATTACCTATCCTAAACCTGAAGTGGTTCGTGCATGGATGCCTTGGGTCATCCTGACGGTATTTGTCTTCATTTGGGGTTTGCCAGTGGTAAAAGATTATTTAAATAGTCTTTTTGCTCCTAAGTTTCCCATCGAGGGATTACATCTACTTGTAGAAAAAGTGGCGCCTGTAGTAACTAAGCCAACCAAAGAAGGTGCTGTATATGTCTTTAACTTGCTATCAGCCACCGGCTCAGGTATTTTGCTTGCCGCCATCATCGGTGGTCTAGCAATGAAGTACAACCCATGGTCCTTGCTAAAAAATTACGTTAGCACCATCTGGCTAGTACGCTATTCCCTGTTAACCATTGTGTTGATGTTGGGTCTAGGAACACTTACACGCTATTCAGGACTTGACACTACTTTAGGCTTAGCATTTGCTGCGACAGGTATGTTCTATCCATTCTTTGGCACATTAATGGGTTGGATGGGCGTGGCTTTGACTGGTTCAGATACAGCGTCAAACGTTCTATTTGGCGGTATGCAAAAAGTAGCTGCAGAACAAATTGGTCTCAGTCCGAATTTAATGGGCGCAGCCAATAGTTCAGGTGGTGTGATGGGTAAGATGATTGATGCGCAATCCATCGTGGTCGCTTCAACAGCCACAAGATGGTTCCATCATGAAGGCGATATTTTGCGGTATGTATTTTTCCACTCAATCGCTTTAGCCTGCTTAGTTGGTATCTTTGTGACTATGCAAGCTTACGTCTGGCCATTTACTTTGATGGTTATTAAGTAATTGATGTATTAAAAAAAATAACCCGGGTTTTCCGGGTTATTTTTTACCATACAGCGTAGTAAAAGACATTGGTCGGGGCGAGAGGATTTGAACCTCCGACCACATGCACCCCATGCATGTACGCTACCAGGCTGCGCTACGCCCCGACAGAAAACAAAATTGTATCAGCAACTATTTAGCGAGAATCTGGAGCACTGCTTGCAACTCATCGCGCAAGCGTAGCTCGCCACGCGCTTCATCTAAGCGGTTTCTAGCACCACTAATCGTGAAACCTTCTTCATAGAGAAGGGACCGAATTTTACGAATCAATACGACTTCATGATTTTGATAGTAACGACGGTTACCACGTCGTTTTTGGGGGCTTAGCTGTGAGAACTCTTGCTCCCAGTAGCGCAAAACGTGCGAACGCACACCACACAAATCAGCAACCTCACCAATGGTGAAGTAACGCTTGGCGGGTATCGGCGGCAACTGCGAGCTATGCAGTGCTGCGCCAGAATCAAATGCTGTTTTCTCGAGCATGAGACTCTACTACATCCTTAAGCTTTTGACTGGCGTGAAAAGTAACTACACGGCGTGCTGCAATCGGAATCATTTGTCCTGTTTTTGGATTACGGCCTGGACGAGCTGTTTTATTGCGCAACTGAAAATTGCCAAAGCCTGAGATCTTCACCTCAACACCAGCCTCTAGGGACTTTCCAATACGATCAAAAAAAGCATCGATCATATCTTTTGCTTCGCGCTTGTTTAGACCAACTTGGTCAAAGAGCGCCTCAGATAGCTCATTCTTGGTAACGGTATCGTTAGTAATTATCTCGGTCATTGCCAGTCTCTTTTGTAGCTAATTATTTGCTGTTTAACTAATACTAAACCTAGCGCAGACGTGCTGCGCATTTTTTTTCAAGGGCTGCCAGTAAAGCACTCATCACCATGTCCATTTGTGCATCCTGCAAGGTTTCCTGGGGATTTAACAAAGTGACGCGAAACGCTAAACTCTTCTCATCGTCAGCCATACTGCTAGAGCCGGTCTTAGGCTTAAATTCATCAAAAAGCTCAATCGAGCGCACAAAATTCTGCTTACTAGCGGCCATAGCATCGAGTAAAGACTGTGCCGAGACATTCTGTTTGACGACTACTGCCAAATCTCGCTGCACCGCAGGAAACTTACTTAACTCTTCCGGCACAGGCAAGCCTAATTCACGAATGAGCTCTAAATCCAATTCAAAAAGAACTGGGGCTTGAGGTAATTCGTAGGATTGCTGTAATCCTGGATGCAACTCACCAATCAAACCAACATTTAATAAGCCATTTGGCGTCTTTAACAAAATATTGGCTGAACGCCCAGGATGCAATGCTGGATGTACGGCGGTCTGAGTGACAAAATGCAGGGGATCTAAGACTCGCTCTAAATCACCTTTGACGTCAAAGAAATCGACTGCACGATTTACACTTGCCCACTGCTCTGGCACAAATGTACCGTAAGCTAAACCACCAATACGTTGAGGTTGCACAAACCCTACTATTTTGCCCGCCTCTTCGGCAATACTTGCATCACGCTTAAATACTCGGCCAGTTTCAAATAGGCGCACACGACTAGCACCTTTATTGAGGTTAGCCTTGAGATTACCCAATAAGCCACCCCAAAGATTGCTTCGCATCACACCATACTGACTGGCAATCGGATTTAAAACCTTAATGAGGTCTTTTTCCGTTGCACCAGCAAGGCGTTGCTCGCTTTCCTGATCGGTAAAGCCAAAATTTACAGCCTCTTGATAACCTTGCAATGCAAAACGCTGCCGCAATAAATGAACGCCCCGCTTTGCTTCAGCTTTAGCACTCATTTTTAAGGAGGCAACTGGAGGTTGATCTGGAATATTCTCAAAGCCGTACATACGCGCAACTTCTTCAATCAAATCTTCTTCGATTTCAATATCAAAGCGATAGCTTGGTGGCGTGACAACAAAAACATCATTCGCATCTTGTTTGAACTCAAAGCCAAGGCGGTTAAATACGTCTACTACAATGTCCTTTGTCAGAGGAATACCAATAACTTTCGTCGCACGTGCTAAACGCATATGTACTGGTTTGCGTTCTGGCAAATTTAGGATTTGATCATCAACAGGGCCAGCTTGACCACCACACACTTCAAGAATGAGTGAACTTAAATACTCTAAGCAAGCAACACTAGCTTGCGGGTCTACTCCGCGCTCAAAACGATGCGCTGCATCGGTGCTGAAATTAAAGCGACGGGCACGGCCTTGAATCGCAGATGGCAGCCAATAAGCAGCCTCTACATAGATATTTTGAGTGTCATCGCTCACAGCACAATGATTGCCGCCCATAATGCCAGCTAGCGCTACCGGACCATTTTGGTCAGCTACGACGCCAACAGAGAGTGTTTTGCCAGACTGATCAGCAGCGATAGGCGTAACTGTTTGACCGTTCAATAATTCGAGAGTTTCGCCAGCCTTAGCCCAACGGACAGTAATCTCGCCTGCCAATTGATCAATATCAAACACATGGGTTGGCTGACCCATCTCTAACATAACGTAATTGGATAAATCCACTAAAGCAGAAATACTTCGCTGACCAGCACGAGCTAAACGCTGCACTATATGGCTCGGTGTTTTGGCTTTTGGATTAACGCCGCGGATAACGCGACCTGCAAAGCGACCGCACAAGTCTTTATTCTCAATAGTAACTTTTACTTTGTCTTGAATAGTTACGGTTGGGGTATTCCACTTTGGAGCACACAAAACAGCACCAGTAATAGCAGATACCTCACGAGCCATCCCAATTAATGACAAGCAATCGGCTTTATTAGGTGTTAACTTAATAATAAAAATTTGATCATCTAGATCGAGATATTGGCGAATGTCTTGACCCACCGGTGCATCAGCAGGCAGCTCCAAAATACCTTCATGGTCATCACCCAAGCCTAGTTCACGACCAGAGCACAACATGCCCTGACTCTCTACGCCACGTAGCTTACCTACTTTGATCATGAAGGGCTTGCCGCCTATCTCAGCTGGCGGCAACTCAGCTCCTACTAAAGCACAAGGAACCTTAATCCCAGCACGTGCATTCGGGGCGCCGCAAACGATTTGCAATTCATGACCAGTGCCAGCATCTACTTTGCAAACACGTAAACGATCAGCATCTGGATGTTGCTCAGCAGACAGAATTTGCGCAATAACAATCTTCGTAAACGCTGGGGCAACCAAATGCTGCTCTTCTACTTCAAGACCAGCCATAGTCATAGCATGGCCTAAAGCCTCGCTATCTAGCGGAGGATTTACATACTGACGAAGCCAAGATTCTGAAAATTGCATAGCGTTATCTTTACCGTTCTTCTTAAGCTGGAAACTGCGCTAAGAAACGTAAATCATTCTCGAAGAAGAGACGCAAATCATCAATGCCATAACGCAACATGGTTAAGCGCTCTAAGCCAGAACCAAAAGCAAATCCGGTATAGCGTTCTGGATCAATGCCCATATTACGCAATACATTTGGATGCACCTGCCCTGCTCCTGAAATCTCCAACCAACGGCCAGCTAACTTACCGCTACCAAAAGCCATATCGATTTCAGCAGATGGTTCTGTGAATGGGAAATAAGATGGACGGAAACGAACTTGTAATGCATTTGTTTCAAAAAAGGTTCTTAAGAAATCTGTATACACGCCTTTGAGATCAGCGAAGGATACTGTCTCGGCAATCCACAAGCCTTCAACTTGATGGAACATTGGTGAGTGGGTTGCATCACTATCTACGCGATAGGTTCTGCCAGGTGCAATCACTTTGATTGGCGGCATTACGTCGGCGTTAGCGTATTTCTTAACGTGTTCGCTGGCATAACGCACCTGAATCGGACTGGTATGCGTACGCAATAACAAAGGCTTCTCTTGAGAATCTTTGCCATCAATATAAAAAGTATCTTGCATCGAACGGGCAGGATGATTCTCAGGGCTATTTAAGGCAGTGAAATTAAACCAATCGGTTTCAATTTCAGGACCATCAGCAACATCAAACCCAATGGAGCCAAAGATCTCTTCAACGCGTTCCCAAGTACGCATCACAGGATGCAAGCTACCTACTGTTTGACCGCGACCTGGAAGGGAAACATCAATGGCTTCAGCTGCGAGACGTTGCAGCAATACGGCATCAGCCAAAGCTTGTCGACGCTCTTGGAGAGCCACTTCTACAACTGTTTTGACTTGATTAATTTGGGCGCCAGCACTCTTGCGCTCATCAGGCGACATTGCGCCAAGCGCTTTGAGACGCTCGGTGAGAACACCTGATTTACCGAGGTACTTGGCTTTGGCATCCTCTAGAGCTGCCGCATCGGCAGCTCCGAGGAAATCACGTTTAGCATCCTCGACAATGTGGTCGAGAGAAACCATTGCAGCTTAGTTTTTTTAGTAACTAAGAATTAAGCTGCAGCGCTTACTACGGATTTGATCCGAGTAACCAAAGCGGCAAAAGCTGCTTTGTCAGCAATGGCCATATCGGAAAGCACTTTGCGGTCGAGTTCGATCGCAGCTTTCTTCATACCATTCATGAATACGCTATAGGTCATGTCATGCTGACGCACTGCCGCGTTGATACGAGCAATCCACAAAGCGCGGAATACACGTTTCTTATTGCGACGGTCACGATAGGCATATTGACCAGCACGCATAACCGCTTGCTTAGCAATACGGAATACGTTCTTACGACGACCACGGTAACCCGTAGCGGCATCGGTGATTTTTTTATGACGGGCTCTTGCTGTAACCCCACGTTTGACTCTTGGCATTTAATTCTCCTAATTTAGTCTGAGGTTAAGCGTAAGGAAGCATAGAGCGAATTGACTTAACGTCTGCCTTCGCAACTTCGGTAGTACCACGCAAATGACGCTTGTTCTTTGTGGTCTTCTTAGTGAGGATATGGCGTTTGAAAGCCTGACCTCGTTTGATCGTTCCGCCTGCGCGAACCGTAAAGCGCTTTTTAGCGCTACTCTTGCTCTTCATCTTGGGCATAAAGCACCCCTTCATCTACTTGTGCAACATAGGTGGCAACCGACGGTCACTCTTCCTGTACCTAGGAACACTTCTGACTACCAGAGTCTTACGACTCCTCCCTACATAAGAACCAGGTAAAACCTAGTTACTTAGCCTTACGAATGGGGGCCAATACCATCACCATCTGACGGCCTTCCATTTTTGGAAACTGTTCAACTTGGCCGTGCTCTTGCAAGTCCAACTTCAAACGCTCCAACATTCTGACTCCGATTTCTTGGTGGGCCATTTCACGACCCCGAAACCGTAGCGTAATCTTTGTCTTATCGCCATCCTCCAAAAAGCGGATTAGATTGCGTAGTTTCACACCATAGTCACCATCATCAGTGCCAGGACGGAATTTAACTTCCTTCACCTGAATCACCTTTTGCTTAAGCTTAGCTTCATGCATACGCTTGGCTTCTTGGTACTTGAATTTGCCAAAGTCCATGATCCGAACTACAGGTGGCACAGCTGTCGGAGCAATTTCAACCAGATCGGTCTCTTTCTCTTCGGCCAAAGCCAGGGCTTCACTCAACTTAACTACACCGATGGGTTCACCATCCAGTCCAATCAGACGCACTTCAGGAGCAGTAATTTCCCGGTTAATGCGCTGCGATTTATCAGTAGCGATCTTCTATTTCCTTATAAATAAACAATAAAAGCCGTCCAACCCCTAGCTTTGCTCGGGTCCGACCTTCTGGGATATATCCTGCTGGAGTCGGGCAACGAAGGCTTCAAGAGGCATTACACCTAAATCCACTCCGCCACGGGCACGAACGGCCACAGTATTACTTTCAGACTCTTTATCAC
>CAIMOW010000159.1 GCA_903843235.1 uncultured beta proteobacterium
GTACTAGCCAGACGCGCGTACTTGGCAAGCAAGCCACGGGTGTAGCGTGGCTTTGGTTGAACCCAGGTTGCGCGACGCTTAGCAATTTCTTCATCACTTACATTGAGCTGGATGAGCAGTTTGTGGGCATCAATCGTCACTGAGTCACCTTCATGAATCAGGGCAATTACGCCGCCTACATAGGCTTCTGGAGCGACGTGGCCAACTACCATGCCCCAAGTGCCACCAGAGAAGCGGCCATCGGTAATGAGGCCTACAGACTCACCTAATCCTTGCCCTACTAAGGCGGAGGTCGGCGCCAGCATTTCGCGCATACCAGGCCCACCTTTAGGTCCTTCGTAGCGAATGATGACTACATCACCAGCTTTAATTCGCTGTTCCATGATGGCTTGCATAGCATCGTCTTCAGAATCAAATACACGGGCTGGACCGGTTATAGATGGATTCTTGAGACCAGTAATTTTGGCGACACAGCCTTCTGGTGAGATATTGCCTTTCAGAATAGCCAAGTGACCTTGCTTGTACATTGGATTATCTAAAGTACGAATCACTTTCTGGTCTGCACGCGGTACCGAAGGAACGTTTCTTAGCACTTCAGCAATAGTTTTTCCAGTAATGGTGATGCAATCACCATGTAAGAGACCGCCGTCTAATAAGATTTTCATGACTTGTGGAATGCCGCCAGCTTGATGTAAGTCAGTTGCCAAGTATGTGCCAGAGGGTTTCATATCTACAAGGACGGGAACCTGTTTACGAATACGTTCGAAGTCATCAATCGTCCAATCAATCTCAGCAGCGCTGGTGATGGCGAGGTAATGCAAGACAGCATTAGTAGATCCACCAACAGCCATGATGACGCTTACAGCATTCTCAATGGATTTTTTAGTAATGATGTCGCGTGGGCGTAAATTATTTTTAATGGCCTCAACTAAGACGCGCGCCGATTCTGCAGCGCTAGCTACTTTTTCTGCATCTTCATTAGCCATAGTTGAAGAGTAGGGTAGGCTCATGCCTAAAGCCTCGAAAGAAGAGCTCATCGTATTGGCTGTATACATACCGCCACAAGAGCCGCTACCAGGGCAGGCATGCTGTTCTACACCTTTCAGATCTTCTGCACTCATTCTGCCGGAAGTAAATTCTCCAACGGCTTCAAAAGCGGAAACGATATTGAGATCTTTTCCTTTGAAGTGGCCTGGTTTGATCGTGCCGCCATAAACGTAGATTGCTGGAACGTTGGTGCGCGCAATTGCCATCATGCCGCCTGGCATATTTTTATCGCAACCACCGATCACGACAACACCATCTTGCCAAAGACCGTTCACGCAAGTCTCGATACTATCAGCGATCACTTCACGAGAAACTAAGGAGTACTTCATTCCTTCCGTGCCCATACCAATACCATCAGATACGGTAGGTGTGCCAAACATTTGTGCTTTAGCACCAGCCTCTTCAAGCGCCGCAACTGCAGCGTCTGTTAATTTTTGTAAGCCACTATTACATGGAGTAATTGTTGAGTGACCGTTGGCAACACCAACCATTGGCTTAGTGAAATCCTTTTCTTGGTAACCCATCGCGTAATACATTGACCGGTTGGGTGCGCGAGCAACTCCTTCGGTGACATTGCGGGAGCGTTCGTTGAGGCGTTTCATGCGGTAATTACTCCAGAAGAGGGGTTTATCGTAGGCTCTATTGTGCCGTGAGAAAGGGCTTGCTGTACTCCGTCTAGATTGGGGCCCATTGAGTTTAAATATTGCACTGCAATATTTAAACTCTACGTAGTACAGAGTTCCATAATACTAATGGATAAATATTCGCCACAAGACCTTCTAACTCAGAAGACTTGTTGAAGAGGGTAGTACTGGCGGTCGATTTTGATCGTCGCTAACTTAAACACGCTTCCAAGGAGCTTGAGTCCAAGAAAGATAATGCAAACTTGACTGTATGCGAGTGGGAGCTTTGCACATGGTTGCTTAAAGACCTTGTAAACAAAGGCGTCGCACTGAAATGTGGGATTAGATTTTGAGCCAATGGCTTTTATGATAGTTATGTACTTATATTTGTATTAAGATCTCAAATTACATGAAAAGTTTGCACATTGAACTAGTAATTTATTTTAAGACTAAGTGAATGAATTCAAAATCTAAGCTGCCTGAGATTCGAAATGGAGCCTTTACAAAGGCTCGGGAAAAGCTTGGTTTAAGTATTAAAGATTTAGCAGGTCAAGCGTGTCTTTCTGCACGCCAAATCGAGCAACTTGAAAATGGCGAAATGAGTTCTTTCTACGGAGCTCAGATTAAGGTGACTGCCGCTAAGAAGGTGGCAAAACTTTTAGGTCTTAGCGAAGAAGAAGTATTTAATGCTGGTGAACCTGATGCTGAGCTTAAAAAAGAAATCGCTGCAACTCCAGAAGAGTCAAATAGATTGGTGGCAGTAGAGGCAAAACAAAACCAAGAGCCAGTGCAAAAACAAAATGAAAAAGTGATTGAAGTAAAGCCTGCCTTTACTTCTTCTGCTCTTGGGACATCAAGCCCCAAAGAGACCCCAAAGAAGCGCCTTTTTATTTGGTTGAGTTTGATTGCAGCCGTGGTGTTTTCTGTTATTAACTTGCGCCCACTTTTTTTCCCCGAAAAGTCAGAAGAAATAATCGTTGTTAAAGAGGAGGCCATTGAGCAACCTCTTGTAGATGCAAAAGTTGCTGATCCCCTTACCGCGTCTACCTCAACGCCTGTCCAAGTCACTCCTCCGTTGGTAGTTCAAGCTAGTAGTGATGTTCTTGCTAATGCTGAAGCTTGCCCCGTGGCAGATGCAATGGTTCCAAGTTACAAACCCTCGTTTCCTAGAAAACCTGCCGATCTGGTCTATGTGCAGGCTAAAACAAAGCAGGTCGTTTGCGTAGTAGATGCTTCAGGCAGGACTCAAAATAAAACGATAGAGTCAGGTGCGGGGACATCTTTTTACGGGACTCCACCCTTTAAGGTTTTGAGCTCAGGGCTCGCCCAGGTAGATGTGTATTTTCAGGGGGCTAAAGTACGCCCTGCAAACTCAGATGGTAAAACCATTTTGCTGGAGGCGGTTGATATTAGTCAGCCCGCAGATCCTTCGGATTCTCAGTTCCGCTAAATTCTCAAACAGCCGATTCGTTGGTTTCACCAGTACGAATACGAATAGCCTGTTCAATTGGACTAACAAAAATCTTGCCATCACCAATTTTGCCAGTGTGAGCAGCTTTTGTAATCGCTTCAATCGCAGCATCAACGAGATTGCCGGGAACGACTACTTCCACTTTTACCTTAGGTAAAAAGTCGACAACGTATTCGGCGCCGCGATAAAGCTCTGTATGTCCCTTTTGGCGCCCAAAGCCCTTTACTTCAGTAACGGTAAGGCCGGTAACGCCCACTTCCGCCAAAGCTTCGCGAACTTCATCCAGTTTGAACGGTTTAATGATTGATGTAATGAGTTTCATGTAATTCCCCCTAATGCAGTAATCATACCTA
>CAIMOW010000160.1 GCA_903843235.1 uncultured beta proteobacterium
CTATTCCCGGTGAAACCAAAACAGTTTCGATCGCTATTTACGACAAGGTGCAAAGTTTTGATACTGCTGGAGCAGGCTTGCTCTCCCTATTGCTACTAGCTATCTCTTTAGTAGCTATTGCACTGTCATATGGTGTTCTTAGTCCTAGAAAATCATCTTCCCTTAATCGAGCTATCTAATGTTAAAAATTAAGATAGCTCAAGACTTGCCAATGCCACTTCAAGTGAACTTAGAGTGTCTACCAGGTGAACTACATGCCTTAGTGGGTCCGTCAGGAAGCGGTAAAACCAGCGTTCTGCGAACCATTGCTGGCTTGCGCAATCCTAGCGCTGGACGTATTCAATGTGGCGATGAGCTTTGGTTTGGGGGTGATGATTTGCGCGGAGTGAGTGTTGCCTTATCGCCTGCAAAGCGTTCTTGTGGATTTCTGTTTCAGCAGTACGCCCTCTTTCCTCATTTAACTGCTTTAGAGAATGTTTGTATTCCACTGCAAAATTCTGGGTTAAACAGTCCACAACAAAAATCACTCGCGCTCAAGTGGTTGGAGCGGATGGGTATTGCTGACTTGGTGGCCAGAATGCCTAATCAACTGTCTGGTGGGCAGCAACAACGTGTTGCCTTGGCAAGAGCGCTTGCTAGACAACCAAAGATCCTGCTCTTAGATGAGCCTTTTTCAGCAGTCGATGCGCCAACGCGTCAAAGTCTATATAAAACCCTAGCTGAGCTTCGCAAGGATCTGAATATCCCCATTCTTCTAGTGACCCACGATTTACGCGAGGCAGACTTACTAGCCGATCGCATCACCGTGATTGATGCAGGCATTAGTCTGCAAACGGCGTCGCCACATGTACTCTTTCAAAAACCACGAAACTCTCGAGTTGCAGAATTGGTTGGCATCAACAACATGTTTGAAGGCGTCTTTAACGCAGGCAACCTGACCTGGGATGGGTGCAACAAGCAATTTAATGTGATTGATAAAGGCAAGATCCCACCTGGTACATCAGTCGCTTGGGTAATTCCTCCCGAGGGTCTGAGTCTTCACCAAGATTCCAGCACTACAACAATTCCAGCCGCTGTTGAAAACATCAGTGCACTGGGACAGATTGCAGTTATCCAATTGCGCATCAAAGACAGTGATCACTGTATTACTTGGGAAGCTTCAGCGGCAGAAGTAAAGCGCCTATCGCTTGATATTGGTAGATCAGCGCATCTTGAGTTGGATGAAAGCAAGATTCACATCATGCCACTGCGCCCAATTAACGATCCTCGCCACTTTCGCCACTAATCTTTGATTGAACGGGTTTGGGTTTGATTTAGCTTGGCTTTTGTGCAACTAGTCCGAGCAAAGCAGACATGCCGCTATGTCTGGCACCTTCAGATAATTCTTGCTCATAAGAAGTGAGATCCAAAATATTGAGTTCACTCGCTAGTTGACGTATACCCTCTTCGGTATAAAGATGCTCGAGCGCAGATGGGCCACCAGTTTTGTATTCCAACTGCTTTGGTGTGTAGCCTTGAAGAATAAAAATACCTCCGGGCTTTAATGCTAAATGCACTTGTTTGAAGATGCGCTCGCGCATTGCTGGATCAGCAAATTGGATAAAGATGGCGATAATGGCATCGTAAGAGTTTGCTTGCCAGTTCCACCCATCTGTATCGCAAAGTGTGTGACTTAATTCCACTGAATTATCTTTGGCAAATTGCTTGGCTTTATCCAATGCAATATCAGAGACATCAAAAGCATCGACTTGCATGCCCTGTTTAGCCAACCAAACACCATTACGCCCTTCGCCATCCGCAATACATAAGACTGTATTACCTAGTTTTAGATATTGTTTGGCTTGTTTCACGAGATATTCATTCGGTTCTTTACCGAAGATGAATTCTTCTTTATTAAAACGTTCGTTCCAAAACTTGGTTTGATTAGAAAAGCTCATATGGGATCTTGATTTACTTCTTCAAGCCACCGACAAGATCATTCTTCAGGTCGATCACGTTCTCAAGTCCCACCGCAATACGAACTAGGCCATCCGTAATGCCGGCAGCTTTACGAGCTTCAGGCGTTACACGGCAGTGCGTCGTGGTTGCTGGGTGTGTAATGGTCGTACGAGTATCACCAAGGTTTGCAGTAATGGAACAAAGCTTGGTTTGATTAATCAGTTTGAACGCAGCCTTCTTGCCACCCTTTAGGGTGAAAGACAAAATAGCACCACCCGCCTTTTGCTGGCGTTTAGCCAAGGTATGTTGTGGATGTGATTTTATTCCTGGATGGTAAACACGTTCGACACCAGGCTGTTTTTCTAGCCAGAGAGCTAAATCCAAAGCATTCTGACTTTGTTGCTTCATGCGCAACTCGAGAGTCTCAAGACCTTTTAAGAATACCCAGGCATTGAAAGCAGAAAGCGTTGGGCCAGCAGTACGAACGTACGGGAACACTTTGCCCATGACAAAGTCATTACTGCCGACGATTGCGCCACCAACAACCCTACCCTGACCGTCTAAGTATTTAGTCGCAGAGTGAATCACAACATCTGCGCCAAGAGCCAGTGGTTTTTGCAAGGCAGGCGTGCAGAAACAATTATCCACTGCGAAAAGTGCCTTAGCCTTCTTGGCAATTTTAGAAATCGCTTTAATGTCAGCAATCTCAGTTAAGGGATTAGAAGGCGTCTCTAGATAAAAGAGTTTTGTATTGGGTTGGACGGCAGCCTGCCAAGATTTAGCATCAGCCAAATCGACATACGTTGTTGTCACGCCAAATTTACCCATGATGGTGCTAAATAACTGAATCGTGGCGCCAAAAACAGAGCGCGAGCAAATCACATGGTCTCCAGCCTGCAAATGGGCCATTGCCAGAGTCAAAATAGCAGCCATGCCAGATGAAGTAGCAATACATGCTTCACCACCCTCTAAGGCAGCAAGGCGATCTTGAAACATGCTCACAGTTGGATTGGTAAAGCGTGAATAGATAAAGCCCTTATCGGCATGAGCAAAACCATCAGCTGCGAGTTCAGCACTATCAAAACAGAAACTGGAGGTCAGAAACATCGCCTCTGAGTGCTCTTGATACTCAGCAGTACGACGTGTACCAGCGCGAACCGCTAAGGTTTCGAGCGCAAGCTTAGAAAAATCAGGTTTTTGGCGTTTAGTTTTACTAGTCATAATGCTATTTTGACACCGAATTGCAGATTTGCCTCTGTGAGACCTATCCGCTGTCGCTTTTTAGTCTTCGGTAGCTAAATGCAAATGGAGCTGTGAACGGGCAAAGTCACTAGAGTCACGCTGGCGATCAGCCTGTGCCTCAGTGGTGTTGCGTGCCGCTTCTAAAGCATCTAGGTAGGAATCGTTAATATCACCAGTGACGTAATGACCGTCAAAGCATGAGGCTTCAAAGTGCTCAATATTGGGGTTGATATCACTAACAGCCCGTTTCATATCCTCAACGCTTTGATATATCAGCTGATCTGCACCAATCATCTTATTAATCTCGTCATCCGTACGACCATAAGCAACTAGCTCGCTGCGAGTAGGCATATCGATGCCGTACACGTTCGGGAATCGTACTGGTGGCGCCGCTGATGCAAAGATGACTTTCTTAGCTCCTGACTCGCGAGCCATTTGCACAATCTCAAATGAAGTCGTGCCACGAACAATCGAATCATCAACAATCAACACTGTCTTGTCTTTAAATTCGACATGCATTGCGTTTAATTTTTGACGTACTGATTTTCTGCGCACGGCTTGACCGGGCATGATGAAGGTGCGACCAATGTAACGATTCTTAAAGAAGCCTTCTCGGTAGTCAACACCTAAACGCTTAGCAACCTGCATAGCGGCTGGACGGCTTGAATCTGGAATAGGCATGACGACATCGATTTCACCGGGAATGGTTTCCTGGCGAATCTTCTCGGCAAGGTAATCACCCATGCGCATACGAACGTTATAAACATTGACACCATCAATCGTAGAATCAGGACGTGCCATATACACGTACTCAAAAATACAAGGGGTTAAAACGGCATTAGCAACGCATTGGCGTGATGAGAAATTACCATCTAAGTCAATGTAAATTGCCTCTCCAGGATTAACGTCGCGTACAAACGTAAAGCCAAGACCCTCAAGCGCTACTGACTCTGAAGCCACCATCCATTCTGGACCCTTGGAGGTATCGATACGCCCGATACATAAAGGACGAATGCCAAACGGATCACGAAATGCTAGCAAACCATAACCAGCGATCAGTGACACTACGGCGTAAGAACCTTTAACGCGCTTAGTGACGCCTGTAACAGCATTGAACATCGTACTCTCATCTAATGCAGCGCTATTTGTTTCTTTTTGAAGTTCATCAGCTAAAACGTTGAGCAGTACTTCAGTATCGGAATTGGTATTAATGTGGCGGCGATCGCGATACGCCATCTCAACACGCAAACTTGGTGCATTGGTTAAATTACCGTTGTGCGCCAAAATAATGCCGTAAGGAGCGCTGACATAGAAAGGCTGAGCCTCCTCTTCACTGCTAGCAGAACCAGCAGTTGGATAACGCACCTGCCCGATACCTGCGTTGCCATGCAGGCTGCGCATGTTGCGAGTTCTAAATACATCTCTAACCAATCCGTTGGCCTTATGCATTGTGAAAGAGTTACCGTGCATCGTGGCAATACCGGCAGCATCTTGTCCGCGATGTTGCAAAAGCAACAAGGCGTCATAGAGAAGCTGATTAACTGGGGAATGGGAAACTGTTCCAATGACGCCGCACATAGACCTAGATCCCTATTTTTAGTGAAGGTGTAACTGTGGGTGAAATTTTTGGCATTGCATCACCCAATTGCTTTGCCCAATCAGGCGGCAACCAACTCTTGATTAAACCTGTAGCCATATCGACTGCGGGACGTGTAATGGCTTTTTGCCAGGCAATACTCTGAGGTATTGGGGTTAAGGCGGCTAAGGTTGCCAAGATAACAATAATCAAGCCACCACGTAATAGGCCAAAGACCAAACCTAAAAATCGGTCAGTCAAACTCAATCCGGCAGAAAGCAAAATCTTTTGCACTACCCCGCCAAAGAGTCCGCAGACAATCAAGGTCAGTACAAAGAGAATTAAAAAACTCACCCCAAGACTTAAGAGTTCATCCATGTGAAAAGTAGATAACCATTCAGTCGAAAGATAGTTGGTGTAATGGTAGGCAACCCAAGATGCAATAAACCATGAGGCCAGAGCCAGGACCTCTTTAAATAAGCCACGAGAAATTCCGACCAATGCAGAACTCAAGAGGACAAATAAGGTGAAGTAATCCACCGTAGTTAAATTAAGGGTGGATAGATAATCCATTAAGGTGAGCCTACCTCAACTAAGCGGGGTGTTAAGCCCATCGCTTTCACCTTTTTCTCTGCAGCTTCAGCAGAGTCTTTATCGGGGAACGGGCCAGCTCTTAGAACGTACAACTTAGTGCCATCTGTACCGTTTTTATTCAGAACGTAGTTGGGAATTTTTTGATCCTTCATCTTGGCAATCCAGCCTTTTGCGCGCTCTTCAGAGGCAAATGCCCCTATTTGCAGAACGAACTTGCCCGAGCCAGCTGGGGTTGCAGTAGGAGGTGAAGTAGGCTTAGTAGGGGTATCTGCTTTTGGCTTTGCAGTGGATGCGACTACCTCTTCACCAGCAGCCAATCCTAAGGCTGGAGATTTGCTTGGCGAAGCCGCTGTCTTAGCTTCTGTTATAGGTGCAGTTACTGAAGTGGGAATAATCTTAACTGGGGGCAACTCCTTCTCCTTCGGAGTTGGATCCGGCAAGACCTTTGTCTCAGTTTTTTCTACAGCCTTTACTTCTGGCGCTGGAGTGCTTGATGCGGGATTAGGCAAACTGGTAACAATGTTGACGGCAATATCGTTACTGACCGCTTTTGGCTTGTTATCTAAGATTCTGGGGAGACCAACGACAGCCACGAAGACCAATACCGCTGCGCCGATCAGGCGGTGTCTGGCTCGTTGTTGCTCTGGATCTTCAGTAAGTGCTTCTTCCTGAGTCTCAAATGAGCGCTGTAGTGAACGTGGGGTAAATTTTTTAGTGGTGCGTCTTGCCCCTACTGAGCCCCTGTCAAGGTCATCAGACTGCGGTTTCCGCTTAAAAAGCTTCGGTAAACGAATCATTAATCAATGCGCCTGGTTGGTTCTATACGCCATTACACCGGCAACAGTATAGAAAGATCCGAAGGTCACAATTCTATCACCCTCACCCGCTTTAGATAGGGCTTTTTGATACGCTGCAGCAGGGTCTGAAAAGATCTCAATTCCGCCATCATCGCCGTTTTTGAGTGCTACACCAAGGTTTTGGAGCTTAGTTGCTAAATCATGCGCACTAGCCGCTCGGGGGGTGGGCAAATCTGTACAAAACCAGAAGTCTACGATGTTTAACAAAGGTTTCATTACGCCTTCTAAGTCCTTGTCGGCCATTGCCCCAAAAACTGCGTATGTATAAGGGTGGTAACCCATCCGCTCAAGGCTTTGAGCCAAAGTAGAAGCTGCATGAGGGTTATGGGCGACATCCAGAACAACTGTGGGTTGACCTGGGAGAACTTGGAAGCGCCCTGGCAACTCGACCATAGCAAACCCGTTGCGAATATCCTGAGCACTAACAGGTAGGCGTTGATGCAACGCCATCAAAGCGGCAATCACCGCAGAAGCATTGAGTATTTGGTTGGCACCTCTTAAAGCAGGGTATCCCAGACCACTAAAACGCTTTTTACGCCCTGCCCAGCCCCACTGCTGCTTATCACCCTGAAAGTTATAGTCTCGACCTTGCAACCAAAGGTCGCATCCCAATTTTTCAGCATAGTCGATCAAGGTTTGAGGTGGTACTGGATCACCGCAGATAGCAATCTGTCCAGCACGAAATATTCCCGCTTTTTCTAAGGCAATCGCTTCACGCGTTCCACCCAAGAAGTCAGCATGGTCAATATCAATGCTGGTAACTATGGCGCAGTCAGCATCCACAATATTGACAGCATCTAAGCGACCGCCCATGCCCACTTCCAATACCACCACATCTAACTGTGCCTTAGCAAAGAGATGCATGATGGCTAGTGTCGTAAATTCAAAATATGTTAATGTTGGGGCATCCAACAAGCTTAAGCGGGCATTTTCAACGGCAGTGAAATGTTCGAGTAAAAGTGCATCGCTCACCTCTTCTCCGTTTACCTTCGCGCGCTCATTAAATTTTAAGAGGTGGGGTGACATGTGACATCCGACACGATAGCCAGATGAAATCAAAATACTTTCTAAATAAGCGCAGGTAGAGCCTTTACCATTCGTTCCAGAAACGGTAATAACAGGACAATCAAAATGAAGCCCTAGCGCCGCCTTAACACGACCGATACGCTCAAGACCCATATCGATGCCAACGGGGTGGGCAGTTTCAAGGTGGCTAAGCCAAGCCTCAAGGCTAGAAAAAAGAATGGGGGCTTGGTGGGCAGTGCTCAAGTGCGTTAAACAGCTACGCTACCTGCCACACTTGGCTCTGGTAGTTTTTGCAACAAAGCAAGCAAGCGGGCAATTTCAGTGCGCATCTGGCGTCTATCAACAATCATATCGATGCCACCTTTTTGCATCAAAAACTCAGAACGCTGAAAACCTTCAGGTAATTTTTCACGCACGGTTTGTTCAATTACGCGTGGACCAGCAAAGCCAATCAAAGCTTTAGGCTCTGCCATCACCACATCACCCATAAAGGCAAAGCTTGCAGAGATGCCGCCCATCGTTGGGTCAGTTAGAACGCTGATGTATGGCAAACCTTTTTTAGAGAGTAAGGTCAGCATGGAATTGGTTTTAGCCATCTGAAATAAAGACAGTAAACTTTCTTGCATGCGCGCGCCACCTGTTGCAGTAACACAAATAAAGGCACACTTCTTATCAATGGCTTCTTGGACACCACGCACAAAACGCTCACCAACGACAGAACCCATTGAGCCGCCCATATACTGAAACTCAAAGCAAGCAGCAACTACAGGAATAGTTTCAATTTTTCCACCAAGCACCACCAAAGCTTCGGACTCTCCAGAGGCATCATTTGCTTCTTTTAAGCGATCAGGATATTTTTTAGAGTCTTTGAATTTCAGTGGATCGATTGGATAAATACCTGCACCAATCTCATAGCGGCCTTTAGGATCGAGCAGGCTATCTAAACGCTGACGAGCACCAATGCGCATGTGATGACTGCATTTAGGGCAAACAGATAAATTAGCCTCAATATCCGTACTGTACAGAACTGTTTCGCAGCTGGGACACTTGACCCATAAACCTTCAGGAACAGACTTGCGATTCGCAGGGTCAGTGTGTTGAATTTGGGGTGGGAGTAATTTATCGATCCAGCTCATGTCTTTTAGCTATCCAAGGCGACGCGAATTTCACGTATAAAGGTTTCAAGTGATTGTACCGCCTGGCCTGGGGGTGAATCCTCTAAGATCCGGATAATTCGACTACCAATCACCACAGCATCTGCTGTATTGGATACAGCTTTAGCGCTAGCAGCATCATTAATTCCAAAACCTACGGCAATCGGAATCTCGGTAGATGCCCTAATTTTAGGAATAATACTAGCTACATCTTGGGTGTTTAAGTGGGAGGCACCAGTTACCCCACGCATAGACACGTAATAGATATAACCAGAAGCTATTTTGGCAGCCTCTTTAATACGTTCTAGTGATGATGTCGGCGCCAATAAAAAAATCGGGTCGACTCCAGCAATACGCATTCGCGCAGCAAAATCAACACACTCTTCTGGCGGATAGTCCACTACCAGCACCCCATCTACACCAGCTGCTTTAGCTTCTGCGGCAAAACGTTCGGCACCCATTTGCTCAACCGGATTTGCGTAGCCCATTAATACGACTGGGGTAGCTGCATCTTGCTTACGAAATTCTTTTACCATCTCCAAACAACTATGCAAAGTAACGCCCTTTGCTAGAGCCCTTTCGGAAGATCGTTGAATCACAGGACCATCAGCCATAGGATCAGAAAAAGGCACTCCTAATTCAATCACATTAGCACCGCCACGCACTAAGGCATGCATTAACTCCACGGTAAGTTTTGGATCAGGATCACCGGCAGTAATAAATGGAATGAGCCCTTTTTTTCCGGAGGCTTTTAATTCTTTAAACAGGGCAGTAATTTTTGACATAGATGATTCTTATTTTTTCTTGTTTTTGACTTGCTTAGCCTTCAGATCCAGTTGCCTGCGCAACCGTATGCATGTCTTTATCACCGCGACCTGAGAGGTTCACCAGAATCGTTTTATCTTTTCCAAGGGTTGGCGCCATCTTGCAAGCATAGGCAATCGCATGCGCAGATTCAAGAGCAGGAATAATGCCTTCGATCTGACAACAATCGTGGAATGCCTTGAGTGCTTCTTCATCAGTGATAGCCACATAGTCGGCACGACCAGAATCTTTTAACCATGCATGCTCAGGACCAACACCAGGATAGTCCATGCCAGCAGATACAGAATGCGTTTCAGAGATTTGCCCGTTTTCGTCTTGTAGCAAATAAGTGCGATTGCCATGCAGTACGCCAGGCTTGCCAACACAAAGCGCCGCAGAATGAGCGCCGCTATTGAGTCCATGACCAGCAGCTTCTACACCAATCAATTTGACATCAGGAAAATCAATATAGGGATAAAAAATACCCATCGCATTTGACCCACCACCAACACAAGCGAGAACATAGTCTGGCTGACGACCAGTTAACTCAGGCATTTGTACTTTGCACTCTTCACCAATCACGCTTTGAAAATCGCGCACCATCATCGGATATGGATGAGGCCCTGCAACAGTACCAATAATGTAGAAAGTATTGTCAACGTTAGTAACCCAATCGCGCATCGCTTCATTCAGTGCATCTTTTAGTGTTTTAGTTCCAGACTCGACGGGCACCACTTTGGCCCCGAGTAATTTCATTCGGTAGACGTTTTGCGCTTGACGAGCCACATCGACTGAGCCTTGATAAACAGTGCAATCCAAACCAAAACGCGCGCAAATCGTAGCGGTAGCAACGCCATGTTGTCCCGCTCCTGTTTCAGCAATGATGCGCGGCTTACCCATGCGCTTAGCCAACATCGCTTGGCCAATCACATTATTAATTTTATGAGCGCCCGTATGGTTTAAGTCTTCACGCTTGAGATATATTTGCGCGCCGCCCAACATCTCGCTCCAGCGCTTTGCATGGTAAACGGGTGATGGGCGTCCAACAAAGTGTTTGAGTTCATAATGAAACTCTTCCATGAACTCTGGGTCATGTTGATATTTAGCATAAGTTTCTTTGAGCTCATCCAAGGCATACATGAGTGTTTCCGAAACAAACACACCACCATAGGGACCGAAGTGTCCTCTTGCATCTGGCTTATCGTACATAGCTACCTTTGTGATTTAGTTACAGCAAATTGATTAGAGTGCTGACTACGCATCTGCTGCTCGAACAGCTTTAATGAATTCAGTCATCAACGCGGGATCTTTAACGCCCCTGTCACTTTCAACGCCACTAGAGACGTCAACCGCGCAAGGATGCAGGCGTGCAATCGCCTCGCCCACGTTGCGCGCGTTCAATCCACCACTCAAAACGACCCGATGCGCGTTTGCGCTTACCCATGTCTGTGGAATTCCTTGCCAATCAAAAGGAACGCCCCCACCGCCATAACCCTCTACCAAGGCATCAAGCAAAAAGGCGTTTGCTTGACCATATTGTAGGGAAAAATCGTCAAAAGCGAAGCCTGACCCCACTCTTGCCGCTTTCATCCAGGGTTGGCCATTCGCCAACCTAGCGCAATCCTCAGGTCTTTCATCTCCATGAAACTGCCAGAGAGTAATAGGTGCAATAGCCTTAATTGCCTCAAATTCGGCTTCTGAGGCGTTCACAAGCAAGCCAACCGCATCGACCCCTGTAGGCAAGCGTGAGATCAACTGGGCGGCAATATTCGGTGTTACAGCCCTTGGGCTTGGTGGATAGAACACAAAGCCAACGGCATCGACCCCTGCAATAACGGCAGTATCAATGTCAGACGAGGTCTTTAGACCACAAATTTTGACCCTAGTTCGACCCGGAGAGTATGTCAGTAAGCCCATAAGCTGATGATAAGGCTAAGCCTCTTTAGCCGTCTTTCAGGAGAACGGGTGGTAACCAAGAGTTTTCCAGCCAAGGCTCGGGAATGGCAAATTCTGCGGGGTAGGCAATTTTGGCTAAATACAAACCATCTGGAGCAAATGTCGGCGCAGCAATTCTTCTATCTTTAGCAGCCAGCACTTCAGACATCCACACTGGCGACTGCTTTCCTATTCCAATTATCAAAAAAGTTCCGACAAGGTTTCTCACCATATGATGCAAAAAGGCATTGCCGCGAATCTTAAAATAGAGCCAAGGCTGAGCTGATATGATTTCAATCGAATATAAGACTTTAATTGGCGTCTTGCTTTGACATTCCGAAGATCTAAAGGATGAGAAGTCATGTTCACCAATCAGACATTGCGCTGCCTTTTCCATCGCAGAAATATCAAACCATTTATCAGCAGGCATCATCAAATAACCAGCACGAGAAGTGACCATCGGTGATCGACATGGTCCAGCATGCATTGCATAGATATAGGTGCGCTCATACGCAGAAAAACGCGCACTGAATTCTTTTGAGACTGGCTTGGCCCAATTCACCACAATAGACTCTGGCAAAAAAGAATTAATGCCTCTTACCCAAGACCAATCATCGCGCTCTACATTGGCATCAAAATGCACAACCTGGCCCAATGCATGAACTCCCGTATCCGTTCTGCCCGCAGTAATGACTCGAACGATCTCATCTGTAGAGGTATCCCCAACAAATCTGGTAATAGCGGCCTCTAATTTATCTTGGACAGTATTGAGACTGAGTTGCGACTGCCACCCAGAATAGGAACTACCATCGTATTGAAGGCCAAGAGCAATGCGCATGGCCAGGCCTTAATGACTGCGGTGCTGAAGTTCAGACAGCAAACTTTGAGCCTCAATCGTAATCACAGGATCAACAGAATGACTCAAAGCCAAGACTTCGGCTAGCGACTTCTTGGCAGCAGCGAAATCTTCAATGGTGATGTAAGCACGAGCCAAGTTCAACTTCACGCGCAAAGAATCAGCCAATGCGCTGGCGGGAAGATTTGCACTCTCAGGACTGAGTATCTCAGGGGTATTTGCAGTAGGCTTCGCTAAATCTAAATCAATTCCAGCAAATAAGGCTTTTGCCCTATCTGGCATAGCAATAGGAGATGCGGCTTTAGTCTTAGTGTGTGTATGTATGGGCTGTGAATAATCTTGCAACTCTAAGCGACGTGCATTGCGAGCCAAGAACCATAACAATAGCCCCATAAAAGCGATCAATCCAATGGCTACAGCAGCTGGTGCAAAGTTACCTAAACCAAAGTTAGGCTCAGCAGGCTTTTGTTGTTTTGCTTTCTGTAATAGTCCTTGAAGATCAGCAATGCTCTTTTCTAATTCAACTACACGTGCACGCGTCTGCTCAAGTTGTTTTTCCTGAGCAACCAACTCCTCGGTATAGCGGCGCTGCTCGGCATTACCTTCAGCACTTGACCCAATTTTCAGACGATCCGCTAGAACTGTCTCTTGATTTCCAGGTTTGCCTTTAGTGACATCTAAGCCCCCCACCTTGGTAGTCTGATCAGCATTTAACTGCGCATAGGCATCTACAACAAAATGATTTGCTTCGGCCGGACTAATGGAACGCAATAAGGCTTGACTGGGCTTTGTTAATTCGGCACCAGCGGCAAGTCGGTTTATGCTGCCACTCGCAAAAGCATCTGGGTTGGCTTTGAACAGAGCAACAATAGTTTGATCCAAAGTAGCGCCATCTAGTTGCGGCGTTATTTGCGCTGCGATCTCCGAAAGAGTTTGACCTGGCTTAACAGTAATTTTTTGTACATCACCTAATAACAAGCTAAATGTTTTACTAATACTGCCAGATGACCAGTTCAAATTAAGCAATAGATCTAAGAAGGGGTCATCTGTCATTGGAACAGGTTCAACTGTCTCAACTAATACCATCAAACGCTCTTGCTGATTGCGATAAACCATTGCCTGGGGATTTAAATCCAAAATCTTGCTAGCAATACCAAGTCGAGAATATGCAGCCTTATTCGGTATGACCACATTAAGACTGGTTAGAGAGCTTTGATCTTCTGGTGCTAGACGAATTGGAATTTCAACCCGAAGTGGTTCACCTAGTCGCGATGTTAGTTGGGGCGGACCCAAAGATAGCGCAGCGGCTGCGCAAGACCAACTTAGCAGAACTAAGAAAAGCGCCTTTAAACGGCTCAGTTGAAGTACTCGAAACATTAAGACTCGAGCAAAATACGCAACATGCGACGAAGTGGCTCAGCAGCGCCCCATAACAACTGATCGCCCACCGTGAAAGCACCAAGATATTCTGGGCCCATTGCCAACTTATGCAAGCGGCCAATTGGCACAGTCAAAGTGCCACTTACGGCTGCAGGCGATAAATCACGCTCAGTAGTCTCACGATCATTTGGGACCACTTTTACCCACTGGTTGTCATTGGCTAAAATGGCCTCGATTTCCTTAAGGTGAATATCTTTCTTCAACTTAACAGTCAGGCCTTGTGAGTGGCAACGCATCGCGCCAACACGAACACATAAGCCATCTACTGGAATGCTGCCAGGACTGCGAAAGGCTGGGCGACCTAAGATCTTATTAAATTCAGCGCCACCCTTCCACTCTTCTTTAGTTTGTCCATTGTCTACAGGAACATCAATCCAAGGAATCAAGCTGCCTGCTAAAGCGGTATTGCGGAAGTTTTTCTTTGGAAAGTCTGCCGAACGCAAAGTTGCAGTGACCTTACGATCAATATCTAATATCCATGAAGAAGGGTCTGCCAGCTCAGTAGCTACACTGTCACGTAATGCGCCCATCTGCAAAAGTAATTCACGCATATTCTGTGCGCCAGCACCAGATGCCGCTTGATAAGTCATGGCACTGATCCACTCAACCATATCAGCTTTAACCAAACCCCCCATCGCCATCATCATCAAACTCACGGTACAGTTGCTACCAATCCAGTTCTTACCACCAGCAGCCAATGCTTTGTCAATCACTGGGCGGTTCACTGGGTCCAGAATCAAGACAGCATCATCTTTCATGCGCAATGCACTAGCGGCATCAATCCAATGACCAGTCCAAGCTGTTGCACGCAGTTTTGGAAACACTTCATTTGTATAGTCGCCGCCTTGGCAAGTCAAAATAATATCGCAGCGAGAAAGCGCCTTGATGTCACCGGCATTTTGCAAGGTGTTTTCGTTTTTGGTAACTTTTTGGCCATTCACTAGGGGTACGGCGCCGCCCGCTTGGCTGGTACTAAAAAATACCGGCTCAATCAGATCAAAATCTTTTTCAGCCAACATTCTTTCCATCAGAACACTACCGACCATACCGCGCCAGCCAACGAAGCCTACTAAGGGAATATTTGTATTTGCCATGATGATTGCTATTTAATAAATTGGATTCATTTGAATAAACTAAGCAAGCGCCGCCACAACAGCGTTGCCCATTTCTACAGTGGAGACTTTTTTAGTGCCTTCGGTATAAATATCGGCCGTACGTAATCCTTGTGACAATACTTTTTGTACTGCCGCTTCTATGCGATCCGCCTGCTCAGGCATACCTAAGGAATAACGCAGCATCATGGCAGCAGACAAAATGGTTGCCAAAGGATTAGCAATACCTTTCCCAGCAATATCAGGTGCCGAACCATGGCTTGGCTCATACAAGCCCTTGTTATTTTTATCTAAGGATGCTGATGGCAACATCCCAATAGAACCAGTCAACATAGCGGCCTCATCAGAGAGGATGTCACCAAAAAGATTGCCAGTCACAACGACATCGAATGCTTTTGGAGCTTTCACTAGTTGCATAGCGGCGTTATCCACGTACATATGGGATAACTCTACATCTGGATAGTTCTTGGAAACCCGAATCATAACTTCACGCCAGAGTTGGGATGTTTCCAAAACGTTGGCTTTATCAACGCTACAAACCTTTTTACCTCGCTTGCGAGCGGCTTCAAATGCAACGCGACCAATACGTTCTACTTCTGGCTCGCTGTAATGCATCATGTCATAACCTTCTCGAGCCCCTTTAAATAAAGGCAACTCTGAAGTACGAATACCGCGTGGCTGACCAAAGTAAATATCACCATTGAGTTCGCGAATAATCAAAATATCTAAGCCGCCAACAATCTCTGCCTTCAGGCTCGAGGCTGCAGTGAGTTCGTCATAGCAAATTGCTGGACGGAAATTAGCAAATAACTCTAAGTGTTTACGCAAACCTAAAATCGCCTGTTCTGGGCGAAGCTCACGAGCTAATGCGTCGTACTTCCAGTCACCAACTGCACCAAATAAAATCGCATCCGCTTTTTTTGCCAACTCTAAAGTGGCTGGCGGCAATGGGTGACCAGCAATATCGTAAGCAGCACCGCCAACGGGGGCTGTTTCAAGGTCAAATTTAGGGCCAAGCGCGTTTAATACCTTAACGGCTTCAGCAACGATTTCCGGGCCGATACCATCGCCCGGGAGGACTGCAATTTTCATGAAAAGCCTTTAACTCTATAAAACTACGGCAGTTGTGTAGCAAGCCAAGGCATTTTGAGGATGCGCTCAGCTTCATAAGCCTTGATTTTATCTGCATGTTGCAGGGTTAAGCCAATATCGTCCAAGCCGTTGAGTAGGCAGAACTTTCTAAAAGGGGCAACATCAAAACTGTAGGCTGTACCGTCAGGAGCAATCACCTGCTGGGCCTCAAGGTCGATAGTGAGCTGATAGCCGTTAAAAGCCAGTGTTTCATTAAATAAGTGGTCAACCTGCAATTCAGTCAAAACAATTGGTAAAAGACCATTTTTGAAGCAGTTGTTGTAAAAAATATCAGCAAAACTAGGCGCAATCACAGCTCTAAAGCCGTATTGGTCTAGAGCCCAAGGTGCGTGTTCACGGGAACTGCCACACCCAAAGTTCTTACGACCTAATAAGATGCTTGCGCCTTTATAACGCGCTTGGTTCAAAAAAAAGTCGGGATTGATGGGTCGGTTGCTGCAATCCTGGCCAGGTTCACCATGATCAAGATAACGCCACTCATCAAATAAATTTTGCCCAAAGCCAGTCTTTTTGATGGACTTTAGAAACTGTTTAGGAATGATGGCGTCGGTATCAACGTTCTCCCGATTTAATGGAGCAACCAAACCTTTGTATACCGTAAATTTTTCCATGATGGTCTTTTGCTGAGTTTGTACTTGACTTACTTAACGGGCGTCACTACTACATCTTTCCCTTTAGTTTGGGATTGATTGTTGGTTTGCGATGTATTTGAACCGCCCATTGAATTACCCATAGTCTGCATATCCTTACCAAGACCTTCCATCGTATTGGCGCAGGCCGAGAGGATGATACCCATAACAGCAACAATGCTGAGTTTTTTGATCATGGTAAGTGAAGATAAATTAAACAATGTGCTTCCTTAAGAAATCTTACGAATATCAACGAAGTGGCCTTCGATTGCAGCAGCAGCAGCCATTGCCGGGCTAACTAAATGCGTTCTACCACCATTGCCTTGTCGGCCTTCAAAATTACGGTTAGAAGTTGAAGCACAACGCTCACCTGGCTCAAGACGATCAGCATTCATTGCCAAGCACATAGAGCAACCAGGTTCACGCCATTCAAAACCAGCAGCCTTAAATACGCGATCTAAACCTTCACGCTCTGCTTGAGCTTTAACCAAACCAGAGCCTGGCACTACGATTGCCAATTTCACATGCGGTGAAACTTTTTTACCCAAACGGTCTACAACCCTAGCTGCAGCACGCATATCTTCAATGCGACTATTGGTGCAAGAACCGATAAATACTTTGTCAACAGAGATATGGCTGATAGGTGTATTAGGTACAAGATTCATGTACTCCAAAGCGCGCTCCATTGCAGATCTCTTATTGGCATCGCGCTCTTTTTCAGGATCCGGTACACGATCACTGATAGCGAGCACCATTTCTGGAGAAGTACCCCAAGTCACTTGGGGCGCTATTTCTTCTGCGCGCAACTCCACAACCGCATCGAATTTCGCATCGACATCTGAATGCAGAGTGCGCCAATATTGCATAGCGTGTCTAAGCGCTTCACCTTTAGGCGCGTAAGGACGACCTTGAATATATTCAATAGTGGTTTCATCTACACCAACCAATCCTGCGCGAGCGCCAGCTTCAATCGCCATATTGCAGACAGTCATGCGACCTTCCATCGACAAACTGCGGATTGCTTCACCAGCAAATTCGATGGTGAAGCCAGTTCCACCAGCGGTGCCAATCTTTCCGATAACCGCGAGAACGATATCTTTAGCGGTGCTACCAGGTTGTAGGCGGCCATCGATGCGCACCAACATGTTCTTGCTCTTTTTCATGAGCAAAGTTTGGGTTGCTAATACATGTTCTACTTCAGAAGTACCAATACCGAATGCAAGAGCACCAAAAGCGCCGTGTGTACTGGTGTGCGAATCGCCACAGACTACAGTCATGCCCGGCAATGTAGCGCCCTGCTCTGGACCGATGACGTGAACAATGCCTTGACGGACATCATTCATCTTGTATTGCGTGATCCCAAAAGCATCGCAGTTTTGATCTAAGGTATCGACTTGCAACTTGGAAATAGGATCGGTGATCCCTTCGGAGCGATCCGTGGTTGGTACATTGTGATCAGAAACCGCTAGGTTTGCGGAGACCCGCCAGAGAGGACGTCCAGCTAGATTAAGACCCTCAAAAGCTTGAGGACTCGTTACTTCATGCAGCAGCTGACGATCAATATAGATTGTCGCTGTGCCATCATCTTCTGAGTAAACAACGTGGTCATCCCACAATTTATCGTAAAGAGTACGGGACATAGAGTTCTTTGTTTGCCTTATTTACGCACAGAAATATTGGGAACTTTGCGTGAGGTCTCACCAACATACAACTGACGCGGACGACCAATCTTGTATTCAGGATCGGTAATCATTTCTTCCCACTGAGCAATCCAACCCACTGTTCTTGCCAAGGCAAAAATACAGGTGAACATTTCTGTTGGGATACCTAATGCGCGCTGAACAATGCCTGAGTAGAAGTCAACGTTTGGATAAAGCTTGCGGCTAACGAAGTAATCGTCTTCTAGCGCAATCTTCTCAAGAGTCATCGCCAACTTGAATAATGGATCATCTTGTAGACCAAGCTCTTCTAACACTTCATAGCAAGTCTCACGCATCAATTTGGCGCGTGGATCAAAGTTCTTGTAGACGCGATGGCCAAAGCCCATCAAACGAACGCTTGAATTCTTATCTTTTACTTGTGCAATGAACTCATGGATCTTATCAACGCCGCCATTAGCCTGGATATCATTCAACATTTGTAAACAAGCTTCATTAGCGCCGCCGTGAGCAGGACCCCACAAGCAAGCAATGCCTGCTGAGATTGCAGCAAAAGGATTGGTGCCTGAAGAGCCACATAAACGAACAGTTGATGTAGACGCGTTTTGCTCGTGATCAGCATGCAGTGTAAAGATGCGATCTAAGGCGCGTACTAATACTGGATTGACTTTGTACTCTTCACAAGGAGTAGCAAACATCATTCGCATGAAGTTAGCTGTGTATGACAATTTGTTATCTGGATAGATAAATGGTTGACCTACTGAATACTTATAGGCCATTGCTACCAATGTTGGCATCTTAGCGATTAAACGAATTTGAGCTACTTCACGCGCTTTTTCATCGGAATAGTCAATTTCGTCGTGATAGAAAGCGGCCATTGCGCCAACCAAACCTGTCAATACAGACATTGGGTGAGCATCGCGACGGAAACCGCGCAAGAAAAATTGCATTTGCTCATGAACCATCGTGTGGTGCATTACCAATTCTTCGAAGCCTTGTTTCTGACCAGCGTTTGGTAACTCACCGTTTAACAACAAGTAGCAAACTTCCAAGAAGTCACAGTTATTGGCCAAATCCTCAATCGGATAACCACGGTAGAGCAGTTCACCCTTATCGCCATCGATATAGGTGATCTTACTATTGCAGGAGGCTGTAGATAAAAAGCCTGAGTCGTAGGTGAATTTGCCGGTTTGACCGTAGAGCTTGCGAATATCGATGACATCTGGTCCCACTGTGCCTTTATAAATCGGCAAGTCGATATCTGGAGTACCGTCTGAAAACGACAGTTTGGCCTTGATGTCTGATTCAATCATTTTCGATCCTCTACTCTTTCAAAAATATAAGTAATACACCAATGAATCATGCCACTTTGATGCGCGTGCACCAAAATGTTGATTTATTTTTCTTTCAACTTCGACATCAAGCGCTTAAATGCATCTGTGTCAGCAGACTCTTTTAGCGCCGCTACTGTATCTTTACGCCCAATCAACAAATCCATCAAGTCATTGTCTTCCAGAGCTAAAAGCTGTCCTAGTACTTTTCCATCCTCTGCGTTTAATTGGTCACCATAGCGATCAAAAAAACGCCGGAGAATTAAATCATTCTCAAGCAAGCCTCTACGAGCATCACTCTTTAAACGATATAACTCTGCATTGCTTAGGGTCATACCGCCCTACGTACCATCAATTCCTTGATCTTGCCAATTGCCTTAGTTGGATTCAAATGCTTAGGACAAACGTCAACGCAGTTCATGATGGTATGGCAACGGAATAGGCGATATGGGTCTTCCAGATTATCTAAACGCTGAGCCGTTTCTTCATCACGACTATCTGCAATAAAGCGATAGGCCTGAAGCAAACCAGCTGGGCCAACAAACTTATCAGGATTCCACCAGAAGGATGGGCATGAGGTTGAGCATGATGCGCACAAGATGCACTCATACAAACCATTTAACTCTTCACGCTCTTCAGGGCTCTGGAGGCGCTCTTTTTCAGGGGGCGGATTGTCATTGACCAAGTATGGCTTGATGGACAAGTATTGCTTAAAGAACAAAGTCATGTCAACAATCAAATCACGCACAACTGGCAAGCCAGGCAATGGACGCAAAGTAATGACTTTAGGCAATGTCAACATATTTGTTAAACAAGCCAAACCGTTTTTGCCGTTAATGTTCATCGCATCAGAGCCACAAACACCTTCGCGACATGAGCGGCGATAGGTAATCGATTCGTCTTGCTTTTTCAAAGAAATCAACGCATCTAACAACATACGCTCGCCTGTGAGCTCTAACTCATAGCGCTCCATGCGCGGCGCCGCATCAACATCTGGGTCGTAACGGTAAATTTCAAATATACGAATATCACTCATTTTTAATTTCTCTTCGCTTAAAAAGTGCGTTCTTTAGGAGGGAAGGACTCAACTGTCAATGGCTTCAATTGAACCGGTTTATAAGTTAACCGATTAGCCTCGCTATACCAAAGCGTATGCTTCATCCAATTATCATCATCACGATGCTGGTGGTCATCATGCGAGTGGGCTCCACGACTTTCTTTGCGAGCTGCTGCAGAAATCATCGTTGCATTGGCTGTCTCAACGAGGTTGGCGACTTCCAAAGCTTCAATGCGGGCTGTATTGAAGATCTGAGATTTATCTTTGACCCACAAATGTTTAGCACGCTCAGTGAGCTTAGCCATTTGACGAACACCTTCATCCATCAATTCCTGATTACGGAATACACCAGCGTATTTCTGCATCGTCTTGCGAATGTCGTTTGCAACATCTTGCGCGTATTCACCTGAGGTGGAGTTATCCAAATTGGCAACGCGTTCAAGAGTTTGCTCACCAGCATTAGCAGGTAATGGCTTGAATTCTTGATCCTTCAAATTCATCCCGACAATATGATTTCCAGCTGCACGGCCAAAGACCAAGAGGTCGAGTAATGAATTGGTTCCTAAACGGTTAGCGCCGTGAACAGACACGCAGGAGCACTCACCAATAGCATACAAGCCATTAATAACTTCGTTATGGATGCCATTAGCAGGGATAACCACCTGGCCATTGATGTTGGTAGGAATACCGCCCATTTGATAGTGAATGGTTGGCACAACCGGAATGGGCTCTTTAGTGACGTCAACGTTTGCAAAGTTAATGCCAATCTCGTAGACAGATGGCAAACGCTTCATGATGGTCTCAGCACCGATGTGGGTCAAATCAAGAACGACATAGTCACCATTGGGGCCACAGCCGCGACCTTCTTTAATCTCTTGATCCATACAACGGGATACGAAATCACGTGGCGCTAAGTCTTTATAAGTCGGCGCGTAACGCTCCATGAAACGCTCACCATCCTTGTTACGCAAAATACCACCTTCGCCACGGCAACCTTCTGTCAGTAACACGCCCGCACCAGCTACGCCAGTTGGGTGGAATTGCCAGAATTCCATGTCTTCCAATGGAATGCCGGCACGTGCTGCCAGACCCATGCCATCACCAGTATTAATAAAGGCATTCGTTGAGGCATCCCAGATACGTCCAGCACCACCAGTTGCCAACATCACGACTTTGGCTTCCAAAATATAGAGCTGACCGGTTTCCATTTCAAGCGCTGTTACACCAACTACGTCGCCAGCATCATCACGAATGATGTCAAGTGCTAACCACTCAACGAAGAAATTGGTTTTAGCACGGACATTGCGCTGATACAAAGTGTGCAACATTGCATGACCGGTGCGGTCAGCAGCAGCACAAGCACGTTGAACTGGCTTCTCACCATAATTGGCTGTATGACCGCCAAATGGGCGCTGATAAATAGTACCGTCTGGGTTACGGTCAAAAGGCATACCAAAATGCTCTAACTCATACACAACTTTTGGAGCTTCGCGACACATAAACTCAATCACGTCTTGGTCGCCGAGCCAATCAGAACCCTTGATGGTGTCATAGAAGTGATAGTGCCAATTGTCTTCACTCATGTTACCTAAAGAAGCCCCAATACCGCCCTGCGCTGCAACTGTGTGTGAACGTGTTGGAAAAACTTTTGTTAATACCGCAACGTTCAAGCCGGCTTCTGCCAACTGCAAAGAAGCGCGCATCCCAGAACCACCTGCGCCAACAATCACCGCATCAAAACGGCGGCGTGGCAATGCTTTTTTAATCGCGGTCATCTAATTACACTTTCCACAAAATTTGTACGGAGTACGCCGCACAGGCTACAAGATACAAAACACTTAAGACTTGAAGTGTTAAACGAATGCTGACTGGCTTGATGTAATCCATCCAGATGTCACGAATACCGATCCAAGCGTGATAGAACAAGCTAATGAAAGTCACGAGTGTTAATAACTTCATGAATTGGTTGCTAAATAAACCTGCCCAACCTTCATAGGTAGCGCTGCCAGTAATGCAATAGTCAACTAATAAGACGATCGTGAACACTATCATCACAATCGCAGTAATGCGTTGGATGATCCATTCTTTAAGACCGTAATGAGCACCTACAACTAAGCGCTTTGGTCCAATTTGATAAATAGGCATGAAATTTCCTTAATGAATGAGCGCTTAATACAAGCCGAATAATTTGAGGCCAACCACAGCGGTCAGCGCCACGCCAATACAGAAAACAATGACTGCCGAGCGATTCGCCTCATTCCTCTCAACACCGATTTCTAAATCGAGTAAGAGATAACGAATGCCTGCGCAAAAATGGTGCAAGAAACACCAAATTAAACCGAGGCAAATAATTTTGACTAAAACATTACCAGTGATAGCCTGGAAATTTTGATAGCTCAACTCAGAGGCAAGGCTCAGGTCGAAGATATAAAGAATGAACGGCAACATCAGAAACAAGACTGCCCCACTGATGCGATGAAGGATGGAAACTTTACCCGCCCAAGGAAGGCGGTACTTAGTTAGCTGGGCGAGACCAATATTTCGGTAAACCGGTTTGGCGCTCTTTACTTCCTGATTTGCATCAACCATATGTAATCTCTATCGTGAGTTGGAGGTTCTTTGGTACTTTGTTGTATCGCAACATATTCTATTGGAAACCTTAGGGCTAGTGGGGATTTTTTGGTTTTATAAGGGTCTAAATACTGGTTTTTACCGATATAGATCAATTCAATTTGTTCACATAGTGCTGTTGTGAAGTGTCGTACCTTGCTCGCCGAACTTCTACTGGTTTATTCCCGTAGGTGAATGCAACTCGATCTACCAACAATAGCGCATGACCAAGTGGAAGATCCAAATACTTCGCCAACGCTTGATCAGCATTGATTGCTTTAATCTGCTCTTCAGCTCTAACCATATGAATGCCGTACAGACTTTCGTAAAACGCATACATGGGACCTGACCAGGCATTGAGCTTTTCTAGAGTCAAACCCTTAAATCGGGAAGCTGAGAGCCAAATCTCTTCAAAAACAATGGCTTTGCCGTTAAAGCTCTGTATTCGGTCAATTTGGATCACGGGGTCACCTGCTTTTAATTTAAGCAAATGAGCGATAGGCGCCGCGGATTCCAGCGGCACGAAAGCCAAAAAACGATTCACTAGGTGGAATTTTTCACCCGAATCAGGCTCTAACCTCAAAAAACGGTATTGCCAGTCATCGCCTTGGTGGGTGGCTACGTATGTGCCTTTACCTTGTCTGCGTACTAAAAGGTTTTCAGCTGCCAACTCATCAATGGCCTTGCGAACCGTGCCTTGACTCACTAAATATCGGGCTGCTAGCTCCATTTCACTAGGGATGGAAGAACCAGGAAGCCACTCTGCTGCTTGCAAGCTCGCCAAAATCATTGCCTTTATCTGTTGATATAGGGGGCTAAATGAGGCTGACGGCAAAGAAGGAATCGACAAATTAACCCCAGAGCTAGTTCAATTGGCTAAAATCAAAGTATTCACCTGTCTTATACAAGACAGGAATCACAGTGTAAATGGAAAATCCACCCACTTGAATGGATAATAGAAAAGTTTTCATTAATTAACCTCACTCTGGAGTTATTAGTAAATGGCAAAAGCCCCAATGCGTGTCGCCGTAACCGGTGCAGCCGGTCAAATCGGATATTCCCTACTATTCCGTATCGCCAATGGCGACCTCTTGGGCAAAGATCAGCCCGTGATTCTTCAGTTATTAGAGATCCCAGATGAGAAAGCGCAAAAAGCCTTAACCGGCGTAATGATGGAATTGCAAGATTGTGCATTTCCACTTTTAGCGGGTATGAGCGCGCATTCAGATCCAATGACAGCATTTAAAGATATCGATGTAGCCCTGTTAGTTGGCGCACGTCCACGTGGCCCAGGTATGGAGCGCAAAGATTTGCTTTCCGCTAACGCACAAATCTTTACTGCACAAGGTAAAGCTTTGAACGCAGTTGCTAAACGCACTGTAAAAGTATTGGTTGTTGGCAACCCAGCCAATACCAACGCTTACATCGCCATGAAATCTGCTCCAGATTTGCCAGCAAAGAACTTTACTGCAATGTTGCGCCTTGATCACAACCGCGCACTCTCACAATTGGCTAACAAGCTGAATAAGCCAGTTGCTGATATAGAGAAGTTGGTTGTTTGGGGTAACCACAGCCCAACGATGTACCCTGACTATCGCTTTGCCACTATTGATGGTAAGTCCGTAAAAGACAGCATCAATGATGCCGCTTGGAATAAAGACACCTTTATCCCTACCGTTGGTAAGCGTGGTGCAGCGATCATCGAAGCGCGCGGCCTTTCATCTGCAGCTTCTGCAGCCAATGCTGCAATCGATCACATACATGATTGGGTGCTTGGCACGAACGGCAAATGGGTCACTATGGGCATCCCTTCTAAAGGCGAATACGGCATTCCAGCTGAAGTGATTTATGGCTACCCAGTAGTTTGCGAAAACGGCGAATACAAAATGGTTGAAGGTCTGGAAATTGATGAGTTCTCACGTGAGCGCATGAATCACACTCTCAATGAACTTTTAGAAGAACAAGAAGGCGTTAAACATTTACTCTCATAAAGAAAGCCATTTGATAATGAAACACACTCTCATCGGTATTGGTCTTATATTGGCAGGCCTGGGCAGTGTTCACGCCGCCGAGGAAACAACTAGCTGGAGCTGTCAAGAAAGTCGCCAGTTCAAGACCTCAGGCACGACTGAAAAAATTCAGCTCACCTGGGAGTCGAAATCCATTGAGATGAAGCGCGAGAATTCACTGCCTGGTAGCTTGCGTTACAAGAACACGACAACTGGTCATGATCTTGTGGTGCTTGCAAACAAAGCAATGCTTTTCAATATCAAAACCGGTACTCGTCTTGCGGATTTCTGCCAAACAGCAGAAATGAAGACAGGAAAACTGCCGCACTTGTTTGCAGGTACAGAGCCTTTTGTGCAACAGTAAATACAGTATTACCTTTGTAAAAAAGCCGAGAACTTCTCGGCTTTTTTATTTTCTGAATGTTCCAATGAGTTGAAACAGTATTAATGAAATAGGGGTTGCTGAGTTGGCGCATCATCTGGCATCTCAGCATGCACCGCCTCACCAGAACGATCGGGAAATAATGGTGCGCCACAGTCATCGCACAACTCAGGATCAAACAACATTGCATGCCGGAATACATCCTCTACACCAGCATCATGCAAAGCATCACAAATTCTCTTGATGGGGCTCTCATCATCCGATACATCATTGAGCGCGTCGTTTGTAACGCTCTCGCGGTCATATAAAGGCCAAATCACGCCGTAAACAATTTCAGATGAACCTTTCATACTGAAAGAAATCCGATATTCATCCGCCTGCTCTTCACCAAACGCACCGACTACACAAGATAGTCCGGCAGGCAAGATGCCCAAAGTACTTTCTAAATAATTGACGGCTGCGCGAATGCTCAATGGCCGCACATGCTTATCGGCCAGACGACAGTTCGTGAAATACGCTTCAGGCAATAGGAGTTCGAATTCACAGCCCGGGAGCAAAGAGCTCATAGGCTCCTGCATTGTGGTTTGCCAGCCAATCAAACTGACACCGCGCTCCTGTCTTGTTGGGGGCTCTGCCTGCCAGCGAAATAGCGGTGTACCGCTTGGTGCGGCGACGACGGCAATCACAAAACGGGGATCAGCTAAGACTGCAATCGTTTCAGACATATCGCGCAACTCTAACTTAACCTCTCCACCCCTTATAGCTGCGTTGGCCAAAGATTCAGTCAGTAGACGAGTCTGGCAATGAGAGTGTGGCATCTGATCAATACTATAGAGCCATGGAATGATTGCCAAACGGGTATCTGTTGACACAATGGAGGTCTGTAATGCTACAGCAGTTGATTCAATAACACTCACGGGTAATGGACCAGATGGAATTTGATAGCGCGTATGCGCAACGATCGGCATGGCTAACAAGAGTACATCCCACTGTTGATCATCGATTTCTAGCGTTAACGATTCAGCTAAAGTCTCAGCAATATCTGCCAGTACTTCAAAGGCAACGGTATTAATCCGAAAAGTCTGGTCTAGGGCCGCATCAATCACGTTCTGATTTTGGCTTTTGAGCAATCGCATGAGTCGCGTATTTAAGCGCCCCTCCCAAAATCGGTCTTCAATATGACTACCAGAGGCGGCTAGTGAAATAGCATCAGCAACCAATCGCTCGACCTCCGGAGAGCTCCGTTGTGATGACTTAGTGCGATGAACGGCCATAGCTATTTTTTCTCCGCACGACGAAAAACGGGTTTACTAGGTGTTGAATCTGCTGCAAAATATTTGTACCCATTAAGATTAAAACCCTTTAAGTGCGTAGGATTTGTAATGCGATTCTCGACAACGTAACGGGCCATCAAGCCACGGGCACGCTTTGCGTAAAAAGAGATGATTTTGTACTTGCCATCCTTAGCATCCTGAAAAACCGGAGAAATCACTTCGCAATCTAAATCCTTAGGCTGTAAGACCTTAAAGTACTCCTCTGAAGCCAGATTGAGCAATATAGGGCGTTTTTGCTGATCTAAAATCTTTTGCAAAGACTTGGTAACCGTATCCCCCCAAAAGGCATATAAATCTTTTCCCTTGGGATTTTTAAAGCTAGTGCCCATCTCAAGGCGATAAGCTTGCATCAAATCCAAAGGCCGCAGAGCGCCGTAGAGACCAGACAAAATCCGAATATGGTCCTGTGCGAAGTCCAAGGCCTTGATATTGAGGGTCTTTACATCAAAGCCGTCATACACATCACCATCAAAGGCAAATATGGCAGGCTTACTATTGTCTTCAGTAAATTTCTTTGACCAGTCGCGATAACGGCCTACATTAAGAGCAGCCAACTGATCCGACAATCCCATCAGCTTTGCCACTTCTTGAGGAGAAAGCTTCTTGAGCTCGGCAATTAATTTGGCTGATTCTGAGGCGAAATCCGGCACGGTGGTGGACTTCACCTTGACAGGGGTTTTGTAGTCGAGAGATTTAGCAGGAGAAAGTACGATCAGCATGGCACAATTTAGTAATGTATCCCTCTCATTCTAGCGATTCCTCAGCCTTATTGCCCTAAACCCGATTAATGACTCAAATGCCCTCTGTAAGCCCTTCTTTCCCTAGCCGACTGCCAATGGTAGGTACCACTGTGTTTACAGTGATGTCGGCATTAGCGGTTCAGCACAAAGCAATTAATTTGGGACAAGGTTTTCCTGATTTTCCATGTGATCGAGATTTGATTGCCTATGTAAACCAAGCAATGTTGGACGATCACAATCAATACCCACCAATGATTGGTATTCCAGAATTGAGAAATAGCATATGCGACAAGATTCAACGCTTATATGGCTATGAATATGATGCTGATTCAGAAATCACTATTACCGCGGGTGGCACTCAAGGAATTTTGACTGCCGTAATGTCTTGTGTCTCACCTGGCGATGAAGTTGTCATCATTGAGCCCGCTTATGATTCCTATAGACCCTCTATAGATTTGGCTGGCGGAAAAGTCATTGCTGTTTCTTTAAAGGCTATTCGTGACGAACGAAATCAAGTTAGTTCATATGAAATTCCTTGGGATCAGTTAGAAAAAGTAATCAGTTCCAAAACACGCCTAATCATGATCAATACACCACATAATCCTACAGGGATGGTTTGGCAACGGTCAGATTTAGATAAGTTAGCGACGCTAGTTAAAAATACTAACGCCCTTATTCTTAGCGATGAAGTCTATGAGCATATGGTCTACGACGGTGCACTGCATGAGAGCATTGCCAGACATCCAGAGCTTGTTAACAGGAGCTTTCTAATATCTAGCTTTGGAAAGACTTATCACGTTACCGGCTGGAAAGTCGGCTATGTAGCCGCACCAGCAGCACTCATGAAAGAGTTTCGCAAGGTACATCAATTTAATGTCTTCACGGTTAACACGCCAATGCAATACGGACTTGCCAAGTATTTGGACCAATCACAGCATTACCTCAATCTCCCCAATTTTTACCAAACTAAACGTGATTTTTTTAAATCTGGCTTAGAGAAAACTGGCTTCAAGTTACTACCCACCTCTGGAACGTATTTCCAATGTGTTGACTACACCAAAATTGAATCACCCCAGAGTAAATTAAACGAGGCTGATTTTTGCACATGGCTCACCACTGAAATTGGGGTTGCCGCTATTCCAGTTTCTGCCTTTTATTATTCACCGGTTGAATCAGGTGTGGTTCGCTTTTGCTTTGCCAAGAAAGAGCAAACTCTCACCGATGCATTGCAACGTTTAGAGAGGCTTTAAAAAGACAACATAATGGCAATGAATAAGACAAAAAAAAATGTGATTGATGTATATAGCTGGCCAACACCGAATGGTCACAAAGTACACATCATGCTGGAAGAATGTGGTTATAGACTTGGTCGCGACTGGATTGCTCATCCGGTTGATATAGGTGCTGGAGACCAGTTCAAAACCGAGTTTTTAGAGATCAGCCCCAATAACAAGATCCCAGCGATAGTAGATCCAAATGGTCCAGACGGCAAACCCATCAGCATCTTTGAGTCTGGTGCCATCCTGCTGTATCTAGCAGGCAAAACTGGGAAATTTCTTCCAAAAACAACCCGGAAAAAATATGAAGTGCTTCAATGGCTCATGTTCCAGATGGGTGGATTGGGCCCCATGCTTGGGCAAAACCACCATTTCAGGCTCTATGCTCCTGAGAAAATTGAATATGCAGTCAATCGCTATACCAATGAAGCAAAGCGCTTGTATGGAGTGCTTGATACCCAATTAAAAGATAATGCTTATGTGGCAGGAAAAGAATATTCCATAGCTGATATTGCTATCTTTCCTTGGGCAAGAAATTGGAAAAATCAAGGAATTGATATTAATGAATATCCGAACTTCAAGCGATGGTTTGAAAAAGTTGGGGGGCGCCCTGCTGTAAAGCGTGGCGTTGAAGTATTAACTGCCTTACGTAAGCCCTTGCATGACGATAAAGCAAGAGAGCAATTATTTGGCTCAACTCAGTATCAAAAAAGGAAATAGCATGCGCATTCAATCTGTTGGCGTTATTGGCGCAGGAACGATGGGCAATGGCATTGCACAAGTATGTGCAGTTGCTGGACTAGATGTCGTGATGGTCGATATTAACGATGCAGCAGTTGAGCGCGGCCTATCCCAAATCAGCAAAAGTCTTGATCGCCTAGTAAAAAAGGAAACCTTAACACCTGAAGCCAAAGAAGTTGCGCTCAAAAAAATCAAAGGCAGCACCTCTTATGCTGACTTCAAAGGTTTGGGCCTAGTCATAGAAGCTGCGACAGAAAACCAAGCAATTAAAGAAAAGATTTTGAAGCAAGTCGATGAGATTGTTGATAAAGACACGATCATCGCCACAAATACTTCATCACTTTCGATTACCAAACTTGCTGCACTAGATTCAAATCCTGCACGCTTTATTGGGATGCATTTCTTTAACCCACCACCTTTAATGGCTTTGGTTGAAGTGATACGAGGCTTGCAAACCAATGATGCAACTCATGCTGCCATTATTGAGATGGCCAAACGCATTGGCAAGGAACCCATCACAGTGAAGAACTCGCCAGGGTTTGTCGTTAACCGCATACTATTGCCAATGATTAATGAGGCATTTTTTGTCTTATATGAAGGCTTAGCCAGCCCTGAAGATATCGATGCAGGGATGAAGCTGGGCTGCAATCAACCGATCGGCCCGCTAGCGCTTGCAGACTTGATTGGCTTAGATACTTGCCTAGCAGTGATGGAAGTGTATTTAGAGAACTTCAGTGACTCTAAATATCGCCCTTGCCCACTCCTTCGTGAAATGGTTGCCGCTGGATACTTGGGACGCAAGACTGGTCGCGGCGTTTACACCTACGATAAATAATCCTTCACCCAACTCTTACTTAGAAATTTTTTGTGAACCCTTTGTCACCACTAATACGTAAATTAGCCTACGCCGGCCTCATTCCCTTTATTGCATTAGCGCTCATGGTGCAATTGGCACCAACCCCCGTGAACTATCTGAGCGCGGAGTCTTTGGCTGGCTATGGCGCCATCATCACATCATTCATGGGTGCTATACATTGGGGAGCAAATTTACATACTTTAGGTAAGCCACTGAGTGGCGATCGCTGGGTTGATAGAAATGCGTGGATCTGGGGCGTGATCCCTGCCATCGTTTCTTGGATCGCATTGCATATTTATATCCCTGTGGGCTTACTCATTCTTGCAGCCACCTTGGTAATTCAGCGCAATATCGATCAAAATACGTATGTGTATTATTTTGAGAATGACGAGGCACGACTAGCGTTTATGAAAATGCGCCAGCATCTGAGCACTGTTGCAGTAGCTTGCTTGATTTGGGCAGCCCTAGTCATTCTTTTTATCCAGGCGTAATTCATCTTAGCGATGTCCAGCTTGTTTGATAGCACACCACCGCCACCTCTAGCAGAGGCTTTGCGTCCAAAAACGATTGAAGAAGTAATTGGACAGACCCATTTATTAGCATCTGGGAAGCCCCTCAACTTAGCCTTTGGCTCAGGCCAGCCTCACTCGATGATTTTGTGGGGGCCTCCAGGTGTTGGCAAAACAACGCTAGCCCGTTTATCTGCCAAAGCCTTTGATCGTGATTTCATTGCCATCTCAGCGGTTTTGGCTGGCGTCAAAGAGATTCGCGATGCGATTGAACAAGCGCAGCAAAATATGGCTCAGTATGGTCGCCAGACAATCTTGTTTGTGGATGAGATCCACCGCTTTAACAAAAGCCAACAAGATGCTTTGCTACCTCATGTGGAGTCAGGTCTCTTTACCTTTATTGGCGCTACCACTGAAAATCCTTCATTTGAAGTCAACTCGGCCCTGCTGTCACGTGCACAGGTATACGTATTAAAGTCACTCAGTTCTGAAGAATTAAGACGGCTATTTGACCGAGCACATCAGCATGCTATGCCCACTATTGAATTTGATACCGCCGCAATTGATAGCCTTATCACCAATGCAGATGGTGATGCTCGCCGCCTACTAAACTTAGTTGAGCAAATAGCCAATGCACTTTCTGGAATGGGCACCTCGATCACAAGGATCGACCAGGCATTCATTGAAAATGCGCTAACGGTTCATGCAAGACGTTTTGATAAAGGTGGTGATCAGTTTTACGATCAGATTTCTGCACTCCATAAATCAGTACGAGGCTCCAATCCTGATGCAGCCCTTTATTGGTTCTGCAGAATGCTCGATGGTGGTGCTGACCCGCGTTATTTGGCCCGACGCATTATTCGTATGGCATGGGAAGACATTGGTTTAGCAGATCCAAGAGCAATTCAACTGGCGAATGATGCGGCTCAAACCTATGAACGGCTGGGCTCCCCCGAAGGTGAGCTTGCACTCGGACAAGTCGTGATCTATTTAGCCGTCGCATCAAAAAGCAATGCTAGTTACATGGCCTTCAACGCGGCTCGTGCTTATGTTGCAAATGATCAAAGTAAACTGGTTCCTAATCATTTGCGTAATGCCCCTACTAAGCTAATGAAAGAGATGGGTCATGGAAAAGAGTATCGCTATGCCCATGATGAAGCGCACGGCTATGCGGCTGGCGAAAGCTATCTACCTGAAGGTATGATTGAGCCGCATTGGTATCAACCGGTTGAACGTGGACTAGAAACACAGATTGTAGAGAAGATGGCTTTCTTAAGAAAGTTAGATCTAGAGGCTAAGAAAAAATGAACTCTAAATTGAAAGCCGTCTTTTACTACGACATCATCTCTCCTTTTTCTTACGTTTATGTAATGCAGCGGCAGCGTCTTGATCAGCATTTAGACATCATGCCAGTCCCAGTTCTGTTGGGCGGACTTTTGCGCTCAACCAATAACCAAGGACCCGGAGAAATTGCTGCCAAACGACCACATACTTATCAATACTGTATTTGGTTAGCCGGCAAACTGGGGATACCGTTTCGATTTCCAATGCACCATCCCTTTATGACGGTTGCAGCTCAACGCTTACTAGTGCAACTCGATGCCGATTGGAAAACGGTTGAACGCGCCTTTCAATTTGTTTGGGTTGAAGGCAAAGACCCAAATCTAGCCTGGTCAGAATTTTGCCTCTATCTAGGCATTCCAGCCGATACAGCAATCCCATCTTCACCAGCAGTGAAAGACAAGCTCATTTCAAATACCAATCAGGCCCAAAGTGACGGCGCCTTTGGCGTTCCGAGTTTGGTTGTCAACGGACAATGCTTCTGGGGTGTCGATACAATAGGTTGGACTCTAGATTTTCTGAAGCATCCGAAGATGTTTGATGAATCAGCCTATCAAAATGCAAAACATATGCCAAATGGTTTTTAAATGCCCGCTCACTTATCAATACCCTCACATAAATTAGGACAATAATGAAAAAAATAATCGCAGCCCTTTTGCTGGCTATTAGCTGCTCCCTCAGTGCAATGGCTTTAGCGGGCCCTAAAGTTGAATTCAAAACCAACATGGGTAACTTTGTCGTTGAGATCGATTCTGAAAAAGCACCTAAAACAAGCGCTAATTTTCTCAACTATGTCAAAAGCGGTTTTTATAATGGCACTGTTTTTCATCGAGTGATTGATGGCTTTATGATTCAAGGTGGTGGATTTACTCAAGACTTGAATCAAAAGCCAACTGATGCGCCTGTGGCTTCAGAAGCTCAAAATGGTTTGAAGAACCAGATCTACACGATTGCCATGGCGCGCACCTCAGATCCAGACTCAGCAACAGCACAATTTTTTATTAACGTTAAAGATAACCAAGGCCTTGATTATCCCAATGCAATGGGCAATGGCTACACAGTATTTGGTAAGGTTATTTCTGGTACGCAGACGATTGATGCTATTCGTAAAGTACCTACCATGGTTGCTCCGACTCCAAAAATGGGTCGCATGTCAGATGTCCCTAGCAAAAACGTCATCATTGAGTCAGCAACGATTCTGAAGTAATACCTTAACTCTAGGTAACCGAGGGTTAGTAATGATTTTGCTGGATGATTCGCAAAGCACTTTAAGTGAACCCTCGAGCCGCCTTTATGAAACCGCGTCTCACTCTTGGTGTATTTATCCAGGCAATACTGATGAACAATCTTGTCAAGATGTTAATCATTGCCTGACAGAAATCTCTAGCGCTCTTAGGCGTGGAGAGTTTGTAGTGGCAGCCTTTGCATACGAGCTGGGAAATCTCATTCACCGCTTACCGTCAAGAGTTTCAAGACACCCTCTCATTCAAGCATGGTCTTTTGGCACCTATCAAACGCTTTCAAAAGAACAAGTGGATGATTTGATCGCAAGTCGCTTGGCGGCACTTGATCCCGCAGATCGCAGCGCTGGCGTGTTGGATGTTCATAAATCCCTTACTGAAGAACGCTTTGCTGCTGATATTGAGCGTATTCAAGAATACATACGTTGCGGCGATACCTATCAGATCAATCACACTTATCGTATCAATGCTCAGTCCTATGGATCGCCACTAGCTCTGTATTCTTTGCTACGCAAGCGTCAGCCTGGTCGATTTGGTGCGTTGATTGAAAATAGCCCCCAATTTATCCTCTCTCAGTCTCCAGAACTCTTTATTCAACGTCAAGGAAATTTCATTACTGCGATGCCGATGAAAGGCACTGCAAGCGCCTTAGATAGCTCGCCAAATCAACTATCGAATGACCCAAAAAATCGTGCCGAGAACTTGATGATTGTCGATTTGCTGCGCAATGATCTAGGTAGACTAGCCATTCCTGGCTCGGTCAATACCCCAAAGCTCTTTGAAGTGGCCAGACATGGCGACGTTTTGCAAATGACATCAACAGTAGAAGCTAAGTTGAAAGCAGAAACCAACTTGTCAGATATTTTGCAGGCTGTCTTTCCTTGTGGGTCAGTAACGGGAGCACCCAAGAAACGCAGCATGCAAATTATTCAGGATTTAGAGCCAGAAGACCGCGGCTATTACTGCGGGGCATTAGGGTGGCTCGATCCCAATGGTGATTTTGCGTTGAGCGTTCCCATTCGGACCATCGAAATCCAACAAGATCAGCATACGCACACATCTACCCTCTCACTTGGGATTGGTGCAGGTATCACCATTGATTCAGTCCCTAAGCAAGAATGGCAAGAATGTCATATTAAATCCTCATTTTTGACTGCTCTACCCAGCGGTGTTGGCTTATTTGAAACGATTCTCGTTAAAGATGGTTTACCTAAATTACTAGACTCACACCTAAAGCGCATCATAACTTCATCATCAGTCCTCGGCATCCCCTTTCAAGAGTTGGATGCTCGAGAAATCATTGCGGCAACTTGCATGACGCTGAACTCGGATGAGGCATGTCGTTTACGACTTGATCTTGAGGTAAGTGGAAAATTGTCTTGCACTTTAGGATTGCTAGAACCGCTCCCAGCTAAAGTCAAACTATTTTGGGCAAAAGATGTCTTAGAAAATCCAGCAGATGCCATGTTGTATTCCGGCAATCCGCTGTTACCCCATAAGAGTACTCACAGAAGGATGTATGACGATGCTTGGAAGGCGGCCGTAACTAAGGGTGGCTTTGATGCACTCTTTACAAATGAGCAAGACTTTATAACGGAAGGCGGTAGATCTAGCATTTTTATTAAAACTGATAAATCTGATGAATGGTTAACGCCTCCCCTGTCTGCCGGTGTTCTCCCTGGAGTGATGCGCGCCAGCATGCTTGCACTACCTCAATGGAATATCCGCGAAGTCAATCTGACTGTTGACGATGTGTTGAACGCAAAAGAGATTATGCTAAGTAACGCTTTGCGTGGTCCTATCTCAGCCTATTTTTAGAAAGTACTTATGAAGTTCTGCTCCAATTGCGCAGCCCCCATAACTATCCGAATTCCGGCCGACGACACTCGTGAACGTCATGTGTGCGAATCTTGTGGCAGCGTTCATTATCAAAATCCACGTAACGTTGTCGGCAGCATCCCCGTTTACGGGGATCAAGTTTTACTCTGTCGTCGTGCCATTGAGCCTAGACTTGGCTACTGGACTCTCCCAGCAGGCTTTATGGAGCTTGGTGAAAGCACTAGTGCTGGTGCTGCTAGAGAAACATTTGAAGAGGCTGGAGCTCTTGTAGAGATTGGGCCTTTGTATTCACTACTAAATGTGCCACATGCTGAACAAGTTCACCTGTTTTATCTTGCAGACATGTCAACACCACATTTTGTGGCTGGTGAAGAAAGCCTTGAGGTAGCGCTGTTTGATGAAAACGATATCCCTTGGGCTGAAATTGCTTTTCCTACAGTCAAGCAAACTTTGGAATGGTTTTTTGCGGATCGCGCTGCCGGCCTATTTGAAGGTTCAGCAGAGTTAAATGTTCGCAGTCGCGATATTTCGCGCGGCGAGAAAATTTAATTCTTTAGGACTATGAATCAAATACGTTGGCTCGGTGTGGATGACCCCTTCCCCAACCCCCTAGATGAGCCAGATCCAGACCCAAGCATTCCGGGCTTAATAGCCGTTAGTGAAAAAATTTATCCTGGACAGTTGGCAGCAGCTTATCAGCTAGGAATTTTTCCCTGGTACTCAGATAATCAACCCGTACTGTGGTGGTCACCAGACCCGAGGATGGTTTTAAAACCTCAGAACTTCAAGTGCAGTGACTCTTTAAAAAAATCCATTCGGCATTTTCGCAGCGACCCCGACTCACAGATTTTGGTTGATAGTGACTTTGGGGCTGTGGTGCGCGCCTGCGCTACCAGTAAACGCAAAGAACAAGATGGTACATGGATCACCAATGAAATCATTGAAGTCTATACCCAACTGCATGAACAAGGCCATGCACATAGCATTGCAGTGATCGAACAAAACCAACTGATCGGTGGTCTGTACTGTGTTGCCTTTGGTGGCATGGTATTTGGTGAATCAATGTTCAGTCGCCAACCCAATGCCTCTAAGCTAGCATTAGCTACCCTGTGCGCATGGTGCAAGCAATGTCAAGTGGCGATGATAGATTGTCAACAAGAAACCAGGCACCTCAATTCTCTAGGGGCTGCACCTATTTCTAGGGAAATATTTTTACGCCAAATGCAGATTTCATTAAATCAAACTAATATAGAGATAAGTTGGGATTTTGGAAAAGATATTTTGAATTATTGGCTATGACGCAACTCAAAGAGCTACCGCTGACCGCATTGCAGTTTTATGCAACTGCACCATACCCTTGTAGTTATTTACCAGGGAAAACAGCGCGCTCTCAAGTTGCTACGCCGTCACATTTGATTCATGCCGATATCTACGGCGAACTAGTCAACGCAGGATTTCGTCGCAGTGGCTTGTATACCTATCGCCCTTATTGTGATGAATGTCAAGCCTGCATTGCTACTAGAGTCTTGGTCAATCAATTTAATCCAACCCGTAGCCAACGTCGCGCATTCAGAAAACATAGCAATCTAGACGCGCATGTTCTAAAGCTTGGGTATCAGGATGAGCATTACCAACTCTATCAGCGCTATCAAAATAGTCGACACTCTGGTGGCGAGATGGATCAAGAAGATCAAGACCAGTACATGCAATTTTTATTGCAAAGTCGCGTTAACTCTAGGATTGTGGAATTTAGAGATGGTGCTAATGACCCCCATCCAGGCCGACTTCGCATGGTCAGCATGATCGATATTCTAGAACAGGGTATTTCCTCGGTTTATACCTTCTTTGATACTGAAAACAGCGCGGCAAGTTACGGTAGCTACAGCATTCTTTGGCAGATACAGCAAGCCATTGACCTCAATCTGCCCTATGTCTATCTTGGCTACTACATTCAGGCCAGCGAAAAGATGTCTTATAAATCCAAATATCAACCCATCGAAGGATTGATCAACGATCACTGGCAGGTCATCTCTGAGCCATAATATCAACCCATGATCAACAGCTATTCGTTTTTGCGCCCTTGGCTTTTTTGCCTAGATCCAGAGCGTGCGCATAACCTCACATTAAGCAATATGGATCGTGCCTATCGTTGGGGCTTGCTTGAACGCTTTGTTACACAACCAGCGCCAGATCCTCGCACGATGTGCGGCATTACCTTTCCCAATCCTATTGGACTTGCTGCTGGATTAGATAAAGACGGAAAGCACATTGATTCACTAGGGGCTCTAGGATTTGGCTTTCTGGAAATTGGTACCGTGACACCGAGGCCGCAACTTGGCAATCCCAAGCCAAGAATGTTCCGTCTGCCTGAGGCAGAAGCAATCATCAATCGCATGGGTTTTAATAATGATGGTGTGGATGCTTGCGTTGCGCGCGTTCGTCGCTCTCACTATTGGCAAAGTGGCGGTATAGTAGGCTTGAATATCGGTAAGAATGCCATTACCCCTATTGAAGACGCTGCCAGCGATTATGTTTTGGCGATGAGAACTGTTTATGAAATCGCTTCTTACATCACCGTTAACATTTCATCACCAAATACCCAGAATCTTCGCGCATTGCAGGGTGAAGAAATGCTACGAGCGTTGCTCGGAAGTCTGGATGTTGCAAGAGAAGAGTTGAGCGATCGATTTGGTGTACGTAAGCCCCTCTTCTTAAAAATTGCCCCAGATCTTGATATAGCGGACATCAATTTAATTGCCGACCTCCTTTTGGAGTTTGGACTCGATGCCGTCATTGCTACCAACACCACTATCTCGCGCGCTGCAGTTGCCAACTTAGAATATGGCAATGAGGCAGGTGGATTATCTGGCGCTCCTGTCAGAGCTGCCTCTACCGAGGTGATTAAGACTTTAAAAGCTCGCCTTGGCAATCATTTACCTATTATTGGCGTTGGCGGCATCCTATCTGGAGAAGACGCACAAGAGAAGATTTCTGCTGGGGCTAGTTTGGTACAAATCTATAGCGGCCTGATCTATAGGGGTCCCGACCTCGTTTCTGATTGCGCCAGAGCCTTGCACAAATAGCTCAATAGTCCTTGCTAGGGCTTCATGCCCCAAAATGGGATTTCATAATATGCAATCCTTGGAAGAATCGCTACAATTACAAGCATGAATACAAGTAAAGTCAAAAGAGCTCAAAAAGTGCCCGGGGAGGTTGGTAAAACAGCCATTCAGGTAGTTGAGCGCCTGATGAATTTGCTAGATGCCCTTGCTGAACATGAAGAATCCGCTAGCCTGAAGGTTTTAGCCGAGCAAACAGGCCTACACCCCTCCACAGCCCACCGAATTTTGAATGATCTGGTCGCTTGCCGCATGGTCGAGCGCGGTGACGGGGGGACCTATCGATTGGGGTTGCGCCTACTGGAACTCGGTAATCTGGTTAAAGCCAGACTCTCCGTTCGGGAAGCAGCGCAAGCACCAATGAGAGCACTCCATAAACTAACCGGTGAGACCGTCAATCTTTCCGTACGCCAAGGCGATGAGATTGTTTATGTCGATCGCGCTTATAGCGAGCGCTCTGGCATGCAAGTGGTTAGGGCTATTGGTGGACGTGCGCCTTTGCACCTCACCTCAGTTGGAAAGTTATTTTTAGCCAGTGATGACGCCAGCCAAGTTCGCGCTTATGTGACTCGAACAGGTTTATCTGGTCATACTAGAAATAGCATCACCGATTTATCTAAACTGGAAATTGAGCTTAATCAAGTTCGACAATTAGGCAACGCCAAAGACAATGAAGAATTGGAACTTGGTGTGAGCTGTCTCGCTGCTGGCATTTTGGATGACACCGGTAAATTAGTAGCCGGCCTCTCACTCAGTGCGCCAACTGATCGCATTCATGCAGACTGGTTACGAGCACTACAAGATACGGCCGTGCAAATTTCTAAAGGTATGGGCTTTAAACCTAAGTCGAGCGAATCCGGAACTACTAAAGACTAAATTCCAATGCTGAGCATCAGAATTCGTTTTACATTAATCGACGTATCGGCCGAGGTTCACCTGAGGGCATGCGCTCATACCAATCCCGCACTCTGACTGCATCAGCAAAGCGTGATTGTGTTCCAACTGAATCCAAGAACACCAGCAACAATGGCGTGTTATTAACTCTAGCCTGCATCACCAAACATTTACCGGCAGCGTTGATGAATCCGGTTTTTTGCAAGCCGATATTCATATCGCCTGACCGTACCAAACGATTAGTGTTTAGGAATTTTTGCGGGCGCTTAGCAATCACCATTGTTAAATCTGGCCAAGTTGAAAACTCACGAATAGTTTTGTACTGATAGGCAGCACTGAGCATACGCGTCAGATCTTCGGCACTTGCTACATTTTCACTCATCAGCCCAGTGGGATCTGCAAAATGAGAATGTTCCATATTGAGCTCTTTTGCCTTGTGGTTCATCGCATCTACAAATGCCGGAATACCGCCTGGGTAATTTCTACCTAAAGTATACGCAGCGCGGTTTTCAGAGGACATTAGAGCGAGATGCAAAGCCTCTTCACGAGTGAGTTCTGTGCCACTAGCAAGGCGAGATGTTCTGTAAATATGCACGTCATCTGCGTTAATGATCAAGGTCTCATCAAGTGGTAATTTAGAATCCAATACCACCATCGCCGTCATCAACTTGGTGATGGATGCAATTGGCAAACTGATTGAAGGATTTTTTTCGAAATAGACTTCTTTAGTATCTTGGTTCACCACCATCGCAACACTAGATTTCAAACTTAACTCATCATGCTGACCACGCAAACCTAACGCAGTAGCAAGTGAAGGTCTAGCCTCAACCACGGCAGTCTGTGGGCGGGTTACGGTAATGCGGACAGTTTTAGGCTTTTTAGGCGCTTTAACCACCACCTTAGCAGTAGGTTTTGCAGACTTAGATGCCTTATCTTTAGATGCAGGTTGAGCATAAACAGCGGTGCTTGTCATCCATAGACAAGTGAAGATAAATAGCCAAAATCGATTCAAATGCATCCCCAAACAACCTTCCAAAAATTTTGACATAAGGAATGATAATTACTTTCGCACATTAAGTCGGAATTATTCGCCCCACTTTGACGAATTCCGCCCATTACTTCCAATTATTCGGCAATAGTTGCTACTGTGTTGGAATGACGGGCATTGACAAGCACTACACCAGTCATCGTCAAAGCTAGACCAGCGGCCATCATCAAATTAAATGGTTCATCGAATAAAAGCCAAGCCATCAGCGCAGTAGTTGGTGGTGTGAGATAAAGCAGGCTTGTTACTTTAGTGGCCGCACCTTTGCGAATCATCATAAATAACAAACTGATCGATCCGATGGATAAAGGGAAAATTGCCCAAAGTAAAGCCCCAATAACGGCAGCGTTCCACACCATCACGCCAGATTCAAAAAAATACATACAAGCAAAACAGAGAATTGCTGAAACGCCAAACTGAATTGACGAGCCTGCGCGCAGATCAAATACTGGACAGTATTTCTTCTGATACAGCGTTCCAAAGGTTATCGATAGTAATGCAGCAAACGCTAAGACGTAACTTAAGACTGGGATATGGTTAAAGCTAATTTTTTCTAAAACGACCAATGCCACTCCTGCAAAACCAAAAGCTAATCCTATCCACTGCTTTGGGGAGACTTTTTCTGAAACCCATGCGGCAAACCAAGCAGTGACGATAGGCTGAAGTCCCACAATAATTGCTACCAACCCAGCAGTCATCCCCAATCGAACAGCAAACCAGACGCCTAGCAAATAACCAAACTGTAATAAAAGGCCGGCAACCGCTATATGCAGCACCTGAGACCGACTTGGCCACGTAATTCTCCAGACAAGGCTGAGAGCAGCCATGGCCATCAAAACCCCGGCAAAACGCCAAAAAAGGAAGGTAGCTGGCTCCACATAAGGCATAGCCAAGCGTGCAATTACGAAACCAGTACTCCAAATTAGGACAAATATTGGTGCTATGAAGGTTTCAAGCTTTAATTTCATGAGTAACTTATTGAATATATTAGGGTTTTTATATAACCTCCTATTTTAAGTTGATTCTTAGAGTGCGGTTATTTGTCTTGGAGTTCACCTACTTTTTCATTGCGACGCAACATAAAATAGTTACAATATTTAAAGTTGATATTCAAAAAGTAAAGCCTCATAGTGAGGAACAAGTGAATCCAATTGAAAGGGATTGAAATGAACTTAACACCAGAACAGATTGCAGCGGCACAAAAAGCGAATTTAGAGACCTTGAGTGGACTCACAAGTCAAGCGCTCCAAAGTATTGAAAAATTAATAGAGCTCAATATGCACATCGCTAAGCAAAGCCTGGGTGACAGCATGAACAACGCAAAAAAAGCTTTAGAAATAAAAGATATTCAACAACTTCTTGCCCATCAAGCTGAAACCGTTCAGCCTATGGCAGAGAAAATTATGGCCTATAGCCGTCATCTCTATGAGTTGGCTCATGAGACACAAGCTAGCTTTACTAGGTCAGCAGAAAAAGAGTTTCAAGCGGGTCAGAAAAAAATTAATGCATTAGTTGAAGACTGGACAAAGAATGCCCCGGTTGGCTCTGATGCCGCTGTTCAAGCAATGAAGCAAGCCATTGCCTCAGCAAGCAACGTATTTGAAACTAGCCAAAAAGCTGTGAAGCATGCTGTTGAAGTTGCGCAAAGCAACCTGACGAACGCCACCGACACCGTCATTAAGGCTGCAGATACTGCAAGCAAGGCTACTAAGAAAAAGTAATCTGATTTAAAATTACATATCAGCAAAGCCCCGACTGTGAATGAACTGATCGGGGCTTTTTAATATCCAGTAAGTACCTTAAGACTTCTTTTTGACTGGCGGCAAATCAGTGCAGTGACCATGCGCTGCTTCAGCCGCAAGACCTACTGACTCACCTAGCGTTGGATGTGGATGAATCGTTTTACCGATATCCACTGCATCAGCGCCCATTTCAATTGCTAAGCAAACTTCACCAATCAGATCACCTGCATGAGTACCCACGATACCGCCACCAATAATCCGATGTGTGCTGGCATCGAAAAGGAGCTTGGTGAAACCTTCATCACGCCCATTAGCGATAGCACGTCCACTAGCAGCCCATGGGAATAAACCTTTTTCATAGGCAATCCCTTGTGACTTACATTGCTCTTCAGTTAAACCAGCCCAAGCTACTTCTGGGTCGGTATAAGCAACCGAAGGAATTTGCTTGGCATCAAAGTAAGACTTTTGACCAGCAGCCGCTTCCGCTGCGACGTGTCCTTCATGGACTGCTTTATGAGCCAACATCGGTTGACCAACAAGATCTCCAATTGCAAAGATATTGGGAACATTAGTGCGCATTTGCTTATCAACCGGGATAAATCCACGCTCATCTACTTGCACACCTGCAGCAGTTGCATCGATCTTCTTGCCGTTAGGCGTGCGCCCTACCGCCACCAACACTAAATCATAAGTTTGCGGCTCAACAGGTGCGCTCTCACCTTCAAAGGTTACTTGTATACCATCAGGCTTGACTTCAGCTTTAGATGCGCGAGTCTTGAGCATCACTTTTTCGAAACGTCCAGCGTTGAATTTTTCCCAGACCTTTTCCAAGTCACGGTCTGCACCGGCCATGAGACCATCTAACATTTCGGCAATATCAATGCGCGAACCAAGAGTGCTATACACGGTAGCCATCTCTAAACCAATAATGCCGCCACCAATCACCAACATACGTTTGGGAATGTTCGTCAACTTCAGGGCACCAGTGCTATCCACAATCCGCGGATCCTCTGGCAAGAATGGTAATTTGACCGGCTGACTTCCAGCGGCAATAATGGCCTTCTGAAAATAAATCACCTCTTTGGAGCCCGTGAGATCTTGTCCATCACCACTAGTGAGTTGAACTTCCACGTGGTTGGCATCTAAAAAATGTCCTATGCCACGAACGACTTTTACTTTACGTGCCTTGGCCATACCAGCTAAGCCACCAGTTAATTTGGCGATGACAGATTCTTTATAACCACGCAGTTGATCGATCTCAATTTTGGGTGCCCCAAAGGTAATGCCATGCTTAGCCATGGTCTTTACTTCATCCATGACGGATGTAGTGTGCAACAAAGCTTTAGATGGAATACAGCCGACGTTTAAGCAAACACCA
>CAIMOW010000161.1 GCA_903843235.1 uncultured beta proteobacterium
CCAAGATCATTAACATAGAAGAAGAAGCACAAACACAAAAAGCGCCGCTGCAAAAACTGGATGACCTAGTCAGCGCCATCTTTGTACCTACAGTGATTGTGATTGCCATCATTACCGGTATTGCTAACTGGTTGTATTTAGATTCCGCATCGATTGCAATTTTGCGAGCTGTCTCTGTGCTAGTGATTGCTTGTCCATGTGCGCTCGGCTTGGCTACTCCTGCGGCAATCATGGCTGGGACTGGCGTAGCTGCGCGCTTTGGCATCTTGATTAAAGATCCACAAGTCTTGGAGCAAGCACACAGACTAAATATTGTCGCCTTTGATAAGACGGGTACTCTGACGATTGGTCACCCGAGACTGCTAGCTCTGATGCCTTTTGTAAGCTCATCTGAATCAGAAATCTTAGCTACTGCAGCAGGACTGCAATTGGGAAGTGAGCACCCCTTGGCTAAAGCCCTACTAGATACAGCAAAGGAGCAGAATATTTCTCCAATTGCAAACTCTGAAAGTAAAGCCTTGCCAGGCATTGGAATTGAAGGGATTCCTAACTCTGGGCAGTGGGCTGGCAAACGACTGTGTTTGCAAAGCATTGCTTCGCTTGATCAACATCCAGAGTACCAATCTATTCTTGCAAAAGCACAAGCCTGCTTTAATCTTGGGCAAACTGTTTCGGTACTAATAAATGCAGAAGCACCAGCAAACCCCATTGCACTTCTCGCCTTTGGTGATGAGCTAAAACCTAATGCCAAAGCGGTGATTGCAACATTACATCAACTTGATATTCGCACGGTCATGTTATCCGGTGATAACAAAGCTTCAGCAGCAAGAGTGGCGCAGTCAATTGGTATTGATGAGGTATTTGGACAAATCATGCCAGGCAATAAAGCGGAGATTATTCGGCAATTGCAAATGTGTGATGCTGGAGAGAGGCGTCACTGGGTGGCCATGGTTGGTGATGGCGTAAATGATGCGCCAGCCTTAGCCTCAGCAGACGTGGGCATGGCAATGTCTACTGGTACAGATGTCGCAATGCAAGCAGCAGGTATTACTTTGATGCGAGGTGACCCCAGCTTAGTAGCTGATGCTATTGATATTTCCAAGAGAACTTGGAACAAGATTCGGCAAAACTTATTTTGGGCTTTTATATTCAATGCCACTGGCATTCCGCTGGCAGCGCTAGGCTATCTCTCACCAATGCTTGCCGGCAGCGCTATGGCTTTATCAAGCTTCTGCGTTCTGAGTAATGCCCTACTCTTAAAACGTTGGCGACCTACTCATTGATTGGCAAGTTTATTTTTGATTCTTCCGAATCAGCTCAATATCACCATAGAGTGCGCGCGTTTCTGACTTGGTGTTATCGGTATCAGTCAACAATGCAATACCAATCACCTCTCCAGGATTTTCTCCATAAGCGCGCTTGTAATCAGCTGCAAGATCTCGTTCGTGCTTACGCCAATCTCCCAGACTCTCCCAGCCAGAATCCACCACAATCATTTTAATGCGAGATGTATGGGCATTATCTAAAACTGTATTGACAGGTGATTTACCAGACCAAATATACATAAGAGTTGCATAAGGCATCTCTTGCCCGCTAATTAAATTCGCCATCTCAAAGGTCATTTTTTCTTTGAGCGCTAACTTAGATTTATTACCATCAAATGCCACCAAGATACGTAGTGGTGCGTCATCATAATTACGTTCAGCGTTATCAGCTTCAGGGATGGGGGCGATCGCCTTCCACTCCCACTTCAACCAAAGATTTTGTGCTTGACGTGGTCGTAACTTTATAGCCAGTCCAGAAGCAGATGTTTTTGAGTTAGCACTCAGTACTGTTCTGCCTTGGTAATTTTCCAAGCGATAAACAGTATTCTTTTTATAAGGAGCAATACGATAAAAGTGCCACCCCGCTGGCATGCCGTCACGTGCAGTCTGAGCAGAAAATTTGGACAGCTCTTCCTGAGCCGGTAATTGATCCAATGACAGCACTTGCCCGGACTCGTCTTGCACTGAATCCCGTGAGAGACCGGCACAAGCCACTAAATTGAATGCCACTATCAATATCCAGCCATAAGACCAAAAGCGAGTGGTGATGGCCGTATCGACGGAAAACGGGTATTTGAGACTCATCTTCATATTGTCCCAAAGAAATAGCCAAGTAAGTCTAAAATCGTTTTAGATCAAACAATAAAGAACTAGATGCGCTATCAACTACCCTCGCAGTCTCCATCGACATGGGCAGCAGTTTGCATCTTTATTGCTGCACTGATTCATTTTGCGATGGGTTTTTCTATTGGGTTTTCTGTTGATGAGGCGCATTACGCACTCTATGCCCAGCATTTGGCATGGAGCTATTTTGATCACCCACCTCTAGTGGGTTGGGTTCAGTGGCCGCTGGTAGCATTGACTTCCTCCGAAGGAATTATTCGACTCATCCCAGAATTACTCTGGATCCTTTCTTGCTATTTGGTTTATCAAGTGACGATTGAGCTTCATCACTTCATTCAGGGTCGCAATACTGGCTACCTCACCAGCGTACTCCCTTCCGCAAGCAACTGTGGTCTGTTCGCTGTTCTTGCTGTCATTGCAGCCCCACTACCGCATGTTTTGGCTATTGGCTTATTGCCAGATAGCCTTTTGTCACTATTCAGTCTTGGCTTGATGTTGATGGCTTTACGCTGGCTAAGACAAGATCAATTCAGTCTAGGGGATTGGCTCATCATTGGAGCTCTTTTAGGCTTGTCTGGATTGAGTAAATACACAAGTGTCTTTGCTGCTTTTGCCCTGCTCTTAGTCTTTATAAGCTCTTTCAAAAAACCTTGGATTACTAAAGCAGGCTTCTGGCTAGCGGCATGTATTGCACTTCTCTTGATCACACCCGTTCTGTATTGGAACTGGATAAACGACTGGATCTCCTTTAAATATCAAATCGCACATGGTGGTGGCAGTACTTGGGCATGGCGCAGAGTCGCCGCATTTTTAGGTGTTCAAATTGCTTGTTTTGGCCCTCTTCTACTGCTTGGTGGATTTGTGTTTCTAAAGAACTGCTTTCATGGTGCCAAGCTATCTTTAACATCTTTGCTGAGCTTTTTCTTCATCCCATTTGCCATC
>CAIMOW010000162.1 GCA_903843235.1 uncultured beta proteobacterium
AACCTACGTACGCTTTCCAGGCGTATGACTTAAACCGCTCATCCACCCTTCCGGAAACCATCGATTATACGGTTAACAAAAGGGTGTAAGTGGATTTGCTTAGAGCGCCTCTTTGAGTTGATCCAAAATCGCTGGATTTTCAAGAGTAGAGGTATCTTGAGTAACCTCTTCGCCTTTAGCGATCACACGCAACAAGCGACGCATGATCTTGCCAGAGCGAGTCTTAGGCAAGTTATCACCAAAGCGAACGTCTTTGGGCTTGGCAATTGGGCCAATCTCTTTTCCAACCCAGTTACGCAACTCAGTAGCAATCTTCTTAGCCTCATCGCCAGTTGGGCGACCACCTTTAAGAACTACAAATACGCAAATGGCCTCACCCGTCATGTCGTCTGGACGACCCACTACGGCAGCTTCAGCAACCAATGGATTGGCCACTAAGCAAGATTCGATTTCCATGGTTCCCATACGGTGACCAGAAACGTTCAAGACGTCATCAATACGGCCAGTGATAGTGAAGTAACCCGTCTCTTTATTGCGAATCGCGCCGTCACCAGCAAGATATAAAGTGCCGCCCAATTCTTCTGGGAAATAGGATTTTACAAAGCGATCGCTATCGTTCCAAATGTTGCGAATCATAGATGGCCATGGACGCTTCACCACCAAGATACCGCCTTGACCATTTGGCACATCATGACCGACTTCATCCACAATCGCTGCCATGATGCCTGGCAATGGCAATGTACATGAACCTGGAATCATCGGTGTTGCACCCGGCATTGGAGAAATCATATGGCCACCAGTTTCGGTTTGCCAGAATGTATCTGCGATTGGGCAGCGTGAGCCACCAACGTTCTCGTAGTACCACATCCAAGCTTCAGGATTAATTGGCTCGCCTACTGAACCCAAGAGGCGCAAGGAAGACAAGTCGTAGCTCTTAGGATGGATGGCTTGATCATTACTGGATGCTTTGATCAACGAACGAATCGCTGTTGGTGCTGTGTAGAAGATCGTTGCTTTGTGTTTTTGGATCATGTCCCAGAAACGACCCGCATTTGGATAGGTAGGAACGCCTTCGAAAACAATCTCAGTAGCACCCACTGCGAGCGGGCCATAAGTAATATAAGAGTGACCAGTGACCCAACCAATATCAGCAGTACACCAGAAGATATCGCTTGGCTTAATGTCAAAGGTCCACTTCATGGTCAAAATTGCCCACAATAAGTAACCGCCTGTAGAGTGCTGAACACCCTTTGGTTTACCTGTAGAACCTGAGGTATAGAGCACAAAGAGCGGATGCTCTGCACTCACCCACTCTGGCTCGCAAGTGGAAGATTCATTGGCAACCACATCATGCATCCAAGAATCGCGACCAGCAGTCATTGGAATATTGCCACCAGTACGTTTGTACACGATGACATTTTTAATTTTTTCACATTCACCCAAAGCAAGTGCTTCATCAACGATTACTTTAAGTGGCAAAGCTTTACCGCCACGTAATTGTTCGTCAGCAGTAATCACTGCTACTGCGCCAACGTCAACAATCCGCTCTTGCAATGATTTAGCAGAAAATCCACCAAACACAACTGAGTGAGTTGCGCCAATACGAGCACAAGCTTGCATGGCGACAATGCCTTCGATCGACATCGACATATAAATAATGACGCGGTCACCAGACTTAATGCCCATCTTGCGCAACGCATTTGCCATTTTGCAAACACGATCGAGCATCTCTTTGTAAGTAACATTGGTTACCTTACCGTCGTCAGCTTCAAAAATGATTGCGACCTTATCGCCCAAGCCATTTTCAATTTGACGATCTAAACAGTTATAAGAAGCATTGGTTAAACCATCTTCAAACCATTTATAGAAAGGCGCTTTAGACTCATCAAGAACCTTGGTAAAAGGCTTCTTCCAGTAGATATTTTCTTTGGCAAGACGCCCCCAAAAGCCCTCATAGTCCTTTTCAGCTTCCGCGCAAAGCTTGTTATAAGCTTCCATTCCAGGAATAGCAGCGCCCTTTACAAAGTCTGCAGGTGGGTTAAATACGCGGTTTTCTTGCTTTAATGGTTCCATGCTTCACAGCCCTCTTTTTAATAATCAGCCACTCATTTTCTGCATAATGCACACAGAACGA